>CAIKNO010000651.1 GCA_903828805.1 uncultured Sandaracinus sp.
AGGTCGTGTTCAGCGTGGACGGGGCCATCGAGGCGACCCACGACGCCATTCGAGGTCCGGGCCAGCATCGTGCGGTGCTCGAGGCCGTCGCCCTGGCGGTCGCCGTGGGGCTTCCCTTCGGCATGACGATGACGCTCCACGCCGGCAACGTCACCGAGCTCGAGGCCCTCGGCTTCGAGGCCGCCCGCCTCGGGGCCCGGCACGTCTCGTTCGCGATGATGCAGCCCACCGGCACGCATCTCGATGCCCGCCTCGGGCTGCCGCCCGCGGCATGGGAGGACGCGCACGCGCGCCTCGGGCAGCTCGCGGCGATCTTGAGGATTCCGGTCATCGCGTCCGAAGGCTGGCCTCACCCGCGGCGGATGCAGACCTGCGCCGCGCTGCGGGGAGACACCCTCCACGTCGACCAGCACGGTCGGCTGACGCTGTGTTGCCTGCATTCCGACGTGCCGGGCGACCCCGAGGGCAGGACCGTCGCCGGACCCGCGAACGACGGTCTTCTCGGCCCGCATCGGCAGTTGCTGGCGATCCAGCAGCGCGCCATGACGGCGCGGCTCGACGAGCTCCAGGGCGGCGATTTTCGCGACGATCCGTGGGCGGAGTTCGAGTGCAACGGGTGCCTGCGACGCTTCGGGATGCCGCACTGGACCGGCCACGACGGTGGCGTCGGCGGCGCGGTGGCCGGGCGGGCGCGATGGCGAGGCGCGTGGGACTCGGGGCGGCCCCGGGTGGCGCTGCCGCTGGTCCCTCGTCAGCGCGGGTGAATGTGATAGGGTTCCGGCGCAACCGTTGGGCGACCGCGGTGGCTCGACCGGGGTGAGGAGCATGCATATGGCGCGTCTTGGACCGAAGGCTTGGCGTTGGGGAACTCTGGCTGGGCTCGTGGCCGCAGGGGCCGCGTTCGGTGCCAGCGGCTGCCTCGGTTCGACCGAGGAATCCACCCGACTCGCGCCGCCCACGACGGTGGAGCGTGCCGTGGAGCTTCCGGTGCTCGGTGCGTTCGTCGGCTCCTTCGACGGGGAGGAGCTCACGATCCTCCCGGCGGATGCGCCCGAGGCGGCCGTGATGGCGCCCGGCGTGAACGCGCAGGCGCTGGTGGATCTCGTCGGCGAGGCGTGCGGTGGCGGCGTGAGCTGCACCGGGACGAACCGCGTCGGGGTCGAGTCCATCAGCAACACCAAGGTCGCGCTGACGAACGGGGTCGAGAGCGCCTCGAGCACGACGGCGGGCGGCTGGGCGACGTTCCAGGGTTCGTGCGGCGGAACGCCGAGCAGCTCGCAGTCGGGCGTGTGCCAGCAGATCCGGGTTCGCAACCTTTACGGGCAGCAGCTCGAGCGCGCCTACATCGAACTCAACGCGCTCGCCGTGTCCAGCACGACGACGTCGGTCTTCATCCCGGCCCCGGTGAACACGACGTCCCCCAACAGCTTCACGGGGACGTCCGATTTCGGGCTGAGCCCGGTGGTCACGAACGGGCTGTGGCGGGTCGGTGAGATGGGCGACAACTCGCCCACCGGGTCGGGCACGAACCTTCGCTGGGCGTTCTGGGGCACGACCCCGGCCGGCCAGAGCTTCCGGTTCACGTTCGGCTTCGTCATCCGCGGCTTGCTCGTGAACGGGACGCAGCGGGCCACGCTCGCCGGCGTCGATGCCCCCGGGAGCGACTACCCGTCGCGGACGACGGGCGCGTCTTCCACGTCCAACGCCGTTGCGATTTCGTCCGACGGTCGGTACGTGGTCTTCGTCAGCGCCTCGAATAGCCTGACCGGCCAGGGCACCGCGACCCACGTGGTGCGGCACGACATGACCAACGGCTCGAACGCGCTCGCGACGGTCAACTCGGCCGGCACGGCCCAGACGTGCACGGCCGCGACGGTGACCAACCCGCACATCTCGGCGGACGGAAACATCGTCGTCTTCTCCGCGGGCGGTGCCAGTTGCGACCTCGCGGGTCTCGGGGCGCCGCCGACCACCCCTCAGATCTACGCCCACGACTTCAGCTCGGGCGGGACCATCCTCGTGAGCCGCGACACGGCGGGCAGCTACGCGGACGCCACGTCGACGATTCCGCGGGTCAGTGGTGACGGCAACGTGGTCGTCTTCCAGAGCGCGGCCACGGACCTCGACCCGGACTACCCGGTGGGCCGGACGGCGTGCACCGAAGGGTACCGCTACGACATCCCGACGGACTCGATGTTTCACTTCAGCGCCCCCCGCGGCTCCGACATCTTCGGCGGAGGCGGCTGGTCGGCCTGCACGTCGACGCTCTACTCGGCCCAGCAGCCGGACCTGAACTCCGATGGGACCGTCATCGCGTTCCTGAGTCGGCAGCGACTGGACGTGGTGGATTCCGACACCAACGCCGACGTGTACGTCTACGATCACAACGCCACGAACGGCGTCGGCACCGTCGAGCTCTGGCCCGTCAGCCGCACGAGCGGCGGAGCACAGCTCTCCGGCAGCGGCACGGCGGCCTCGGCGAACGCGCATCACACGATCTCCCCCGACGGCAGCCTCGTCGCGTTCACGTCCGATCACACCAACGTGCTCGGTGCGGGCTCGAGCACCACAGGCCGCCGGCACGTCTACCGGCGCTCCGCCGCCGAGGGCGACAACTCCACCATCGTTCGCGTGGATGACACCGTGCTGAACACCGAGGCGAACGGAACCGGAGTTGCCGGCACGTCCTTCACGTCGGTCGCGATGTCGTCGTCGGGTCGGTTCCTGGCGTTCTGGAGCGCGGCGACGAACCTCGCCTCGGTGACCGGGTTCACACCTTCGGGCACGCAGCTGTACGTGTGCGACATGGACTCCTCGGTGGTCCTCCTGCGGCGCTGCTGGGTGGCGAGCACCGCGCAGCCCACGGCGGCCGGCTCGTTCTCGAACCTGACCGGCACGGCGGCGACCGGGAGCCGGATCGGCATGGCCTACGGCAACGACACCGAGGCGGGTTTCGTGGTCTACCAGGCGAGCCCCTCGGGCTGGGGCACGACGCTGAACGGCTCGAACCAGACGATCGTGAGCCCCATCGGCGACCCGCGCGGTCAGGCCGTGAGCCCCTCGCCCTGAGGACGCCGTGACCCGCTGGCATGGCTCGCCTCGGGCCATCCATACCCGAACGCCCCGCGGCGGGGTCGTCCTCGACCCCGTCCGAAAGGCGTATTTCGTGTTGAATCCCTCGGGCGAGATCCTCTGGTCCCGGCTCCGGGCGGGGGCCTCGCGCGATGAGCTCGCCCTCGCGCTCGTCGAGGAATTCGAAGTGAGCCAGGAGACCGCGGGCGCCGACGCCGACATCTGGCTCGGCGAGATGCTTGCCCTCGGGCTGGTCGAGGCGGTCGATGTCGAAGCGCCGCGGTGACGATGCGCGGGGGTGAGGCCCGGCTCGGGGGAGCACGCATCCGATGGTCCGTCCCCGAGGGCGCGCCGGGGGCGGCCGGTGGCCTCGAGCATCTCGGCCATCCCGCCGACGAGGCCCGTGGGTCCCTCGTCGGCGTCGAGGTGGAGTGGTCGGTCCGGGAGGCGTCGCCGGAGCCTTCTTCGAACGCGGCCCACCATGCGTTCTTCGGCGAGGTGCGGCTGCGCGTCGCGGCCGACGCCGCCGCGACGCGCGTCTGGTCCCCCGCCGCGACCTTCGACGTCAGCGCCAATCGGGTGCTCGGCGTCGTGCACGGCCCCGCCGAGCGGGTCGCCCTCCCCGCGTCCATCGCCCTGCACGTGCTCGCGGCCCACCACGGTCTGGCCCACCTTCACGCGGCGGTGGTGTCGTTTCGAGGCCGGACCCTCGTGCTGCCCGGGGGCACCGGGTCGGGCCAGACGAGCGCGGCGCTGGCGTTCCGCGCCGCCGGCGCCGAGGTGCGCTCGGACGACGCTTGTTACGTCGATCCCGACGGGGAGGTCTGGCCCTTGACGCGCCCCTTGCACGTGGCGGAGCGGACGCTCCGAGCGCATCCGCGCCTCGAGGTCGTCGGCCACGTGTTCGAAGGCACGCCCAAGGCCCAGGTGGCGGGCGCCGTGCCGTCTCGAGGGCCCACCCCCATCGACGCGCTGGTGTTTCCCACCCTGCGTTCAGGGGGCTCGACCCGCGTCGAGCCCATGGACGGCGCCTCGGCGTGGACGGCGTTGCTCGGCTCGAGCGCCCTCGCGGTGCTCCCGCGGTCGCCCTGCCACGCGGCGCGTCTCGAGCTGCTCGCGCGCCTGGCCGCCCGGCCGGCGTTCCGGCTCGTGGCCGGCGAAGATGCGCTCGAGGACCCTCGCGTCATTCCGGCGGCGCTGGCCGCGTGCTGGAGGGGATGATCGAGCCGTTCGAAGCGCCGCTCACCCTTCGCGGGCGGCCGCCTCGCCACGCTCGAGCCACCCACCCTGGACGAGCGCGTCGACGAACATCTGCACGTCGTGCCGCGCCACCGACGCGGCCACATCGAACTCGAGCGCGAGCTGATGCGCGATCGCTTCTTCGGATCGGCCATCGGCGAGCGCCCAGATCCGGCTGCCGACCTCGTTGAGCACCTGCGTCTCGAGGCCCGGCAGCGAGACGAGGACGACCTGCCCGCCGATCTCGTGCGCGACCGCGCCGGGGGCACGACGCACGCCCGTCACGCGCGGCCTCGCGGTCGGGACTCGAAGAGGCGCGCCCCGCCCTCGTCCGGTCGCACCTCGACGACCCGATCGCACGCGTCCATCAGCGGTCCGCGATGCGTGGCGACGACCACCGTGCAGGCGCCGCGGAGCCGTCCGAGGAGCGCTGCGACCTCCAGCTCGAGCGCGAGATCGAGCGCGGAACTGGGCTCGTCGAGCACGAGCAAGGCAGGCTCACCCACGAGCGCGCGGGCCAGCGCCGCCCGCTGTCGCTCGCCCACGGAGAGGCCCTCTCCGCCCTCGCCGATTGGTCGATCGAGACCGGCGCCTTCGACGCCCAGGGCCGCCGCACCGGCCTGGGCGAGCGCGGCGCGCAGCACGTCGTCGTGCAGGACCTCTCGATGGCCGTACGCCAGGTTCTCGCGCAGCGTTCCGCGACACCAGAGCGGATCGGCGCTGACCAGGCCGAGGCGACCGCCGCCCTCGAGCCACGCGGCCGGCGGCAGCCCATCGACGAGCACCTCGCCGACGGCCGGGTGCACGACGCCCAGCAACGTTCGCAGCAGCGTCGTCTTGCCGACGCCGCTCGGCCCGACGACACCGACGACCTCGCCCGGCGCGACCCCGAGGTGCACGTCGCGCAAGGCGACCACGGCCCCGCGGGGCCTCTCGGTGGGCTCGGAACGGCCGGCGCTGGACCATGCCACCGTGACTCCGTCGAGGGTCACCCGCGCGGCGCCTGCGGGCCGCGTCGTGATTCGTCGAGCGGGCGCAGGCCGTGCCGGTTCGGCCCGGAGGACCTCGAGCGCAGGCCTCGACGCGGCGATGACGCCGAGCCCCTGCCCCATCGTGGCCAGCGACGACGCGACGCGGACGAGCGCGTAGAGCATGGTGACCATCATCGCCGGCGCCAGGCCCGACGCGCGGCCAGCGGCGGAGAGCACGCCGATCGCCACGAACGCGGGCAGCGCAGGCGCCAGGGCGGCCAGGGCCTGCCCGCGCGCCACGCGCCGCTGCAGCGCCGCATGGGCATCGACCTCGACGATGAGGCGGGCGCGCTCGTCATCGACCGTCTGCAGCGCCCGGAGCTCCAGGGCGTGGCGGGTCGCGCGGGTGAGCGTGGAGACGACCTGGCGCTGGGCCTCCCCCAGGCCCTCGGCGCGGCGCCTCGTCCGCCGCATCAAGCGTCGCGCCGCCTCCGCGCCGGCCGCGAGCACGACGAGCATCCCGAAGCCGAGGCCCGGCGAGATCCACAACACCAGCCCGGAAAGCAGCACTGACTGCACGGCCTGCGCCACCACGAGCACCGCGACCTGCCGTGCCTGGGCCGCGCGGGGGATGCGTTCCAGCCAGCGCGTCAGGGCGTCTGCGGTGGGCGATCCGAGCGCTCCGTCCAGCGAATCGCTGACCGCCAGCACGGCGTCGAGGCCGCCCCTGCGAAGCCTCCGGGAGGTCTCGATGCCCGTCGCCGTCGCGGCTTGCCCCAGGGCGATGTGAAGCACGACACGCAGCGCTGCTGCGAACGTGAGCACGGCGACGAGGCGCGCGGCCGGCGCTGCGCCCGTGCCGGCCACGTCCGATGCGAACGCGGACAGGCTCCACGCCAGCACGGCCTCGGTCGCCGCCGACAGCGCGCCGAGCGAACCGGCGAGAACGGCCGCCGACGGTGAAATGAGTCCGTCCCCGCCGGTCGAGCGCCGGAGGAGCCCGCGCGCCGCCTCACCGCGCATCGACGACGAGTTCTCCGCCCAGGATCGCGTCCGCCGCCGACGCGCGCACGACCGTGTCGGGCCAGACGATGCAGCGCTCGAGCCGCACCCCCGGCGCGACCGTCGCCCCACGCCCCACGGTGGTCTCGTGGAGCTCGCCCTCGATCCTCGCGGTCGGATCGATGGACACGCCCTGCCGCGGGGGCATCCGGTCCCCCCCGCGGAACATGTCGAGGCTCGCGGCGAGGTACTCGCGCGGGGTCCCGAGATCGCGCCACGCCGCGGCCTCCACGTGCCCGGCGATCCGCTCGCCGCGATCCACCCACGGCACGTAGCCTCGACGCACGATGCAGCCCTCGGCCGGCAGGTCGAGCACCGCGCGTGCCGACAGGACGTGGACGCCGGTGAACATGAACGCCGAGAGTCCCGGCGGCGTGGGGGCCCGGCCGAGCAGCCTGCGCACCCTGCCCTCGTCGTCGATCTCGATCGCGCCGAAGCGGAACGGGTCGTCGACCGCGCGCAGCACCATCGTCGCGTAGGCCCCGAGGCGACGATGCGTCGCGAGCGCAGCCGCGAGGTCGGGTTCGAACCGGACGTCCCCATTGAACACCACGAGGGGCTCGTCCGCGGCGAGATCCCGGCCGAGCGCCGAAGACTGCACGTCCACGCCGTGCCGGACGCCCCCGGCCGTGCCGAGCAGCACGGGTTCGTGGGCGAACGTGAGCGCGGGCCCGCCCGGCGCGCGGTCCGCCTCGAGAGCCTCCGCCATCTTCGCCGCGAGGTGGTGGGTGTTGAGCACGACCTCGGTCACCCCGTGCGTCGCGAGATGATCGAGCGCGAACCCGGCGAGGGGGCGGTTCCACAGGGGCACGGCGGGCTTGGGCAGCACGTCGGTCAGCGGCCGGAGGCGCGTGCCCAGCCCCGCCGCGAAGACGAGGGCCCTCACGCCTCGCCCTGCCCGCGAGACGCTCGCCCGGGTGCGGTACGGGCGCGCCACGCGACCGTGCCGCCCACGACGACTCGCACCCGCGCGTTGCCCCTTCGAAGCCCGTCAGGTATCCCACCCCGCACGTCCATGCCCCTTCGTTGTCTCGTGACCGGCGGCGCCGGGTTCGTCGGCTCCCACCTCTGCGACCGTCTCCTCGCGGAGGATCACGAGGTCTTGGCCCTCGACAACTTCTACACCGGGAGCCGTCGAAACGTCGCCCATCTCGTCGAACACCCGCGGTTCTCGCTGGTCGAGCACGACGTCCGCCAGCCTTTCCCGGCGCTCGGGGGGCGCTTCGACTGGATCTTCCACCTCGCCTGCCCGGCCAGTCCTCCGCACTATCAGCGCGACCCTGTGTTCACGTCGATGACGGCGGTGCTCGGGACCTTGCACGGTCTCGAGCGCGCCGAGGCGGATGGCGCGCGCTTCTTCCAGGCGAGCACGAGCGAGGTGTACGGGGACCCCGAGGTTCATCCTCAGCCCGAGTCGTACAAGGGTTCGGTCAACACGCTCGGCCCCCGCGCCTGTTACGACGAGGGCAAGCGGATGGGCGAGAGCCTCTGCATGGACTTCCACCGCAGCCGCGGCGTCGAGGTCCGGATCGTGCGGATCTTCAACACGTACGGGCCGCGCATGAACCCCGAGGACGGCCGCGTCGTCAGCAATTTTCTGATGCAAGCCCTCCGTGGCGAGGCGCTCACGCTCTACGGGGACGGGTCGCAGACGCGGAGCTTCTGCTTCGTCGACGACCTCATCGACGGCTTCCTCCGGCTCATGTCCCACCCGACCGAGGTAGGCCCCGTGAACCTCGGGACCGAGTTCGAGTTCACGATGCGCGAGCTCGCCCTCGAGGTCGGGCGGGCCGTCGGCAAGGCGCCGGTCCTGGTGCATCGTCCCCTGCCCGCGGACGATCCGACCCAGCGGCGACCCGACCTGTCGCGCGCCCGTGCCGTGCTGGGGTACGAGCCGAGGACGCCTCTCGCGGAGGGGCTCGTGCGGACGGCCGCATACTTCGCGGCCCGCATCGAGGAGGAGACGCGATGAAGATCTGCATCGTCGGGACGGGGTACGTCGGGCTCGTGAGCGGCGCGGGGTTCGCCGAGATCGGCAACGCCGTCGTCTGCGCGGACGTGGCGGAGGCCAAGATCGACGCGCTGCGGGCGGGGCAGATCCCCATCTTCGAGCCCGGCCTCGAGGCCCTCGTCGAGAGGAACACCACCCAGGGTCGGCTCACGTTCACGACCGACGTCGCCGCCGCGATCGCGCAGTGCGAGCTCGTGTTCGTGGCGGTCGGCACGCCGATGCGTCCGGACGGTGGCGCCGACCTCTCGCAGGTCGATGCCGTGGCGAGCGCCGTCGCGCAGCACGCGACGCGCGAGTGCGTGCTCGTGCTCAAGAGCACCGTGCCGGTGGGGACGAACCCGCGGGTCCGCCGGCTCGTGGCCGGCGCATCGCACCGCGTTCACGTCGTCTCGAACCCCGAGTTTCTCAAGGAAGGCGACGCGGTCGCCGACTTCTTGCGCCCCGATCGCATCGTCGTCGGCGTGGACCCGGACGACACGTTCGCGCGCGAGGCGATGGCCCGGCTCTACCATCCGCTGAGCCTCGATCAGGATCGCATCGTGTGGATGGACCCGGCCAGCGCGGAGCTGACGAAGTACGTCTCGAACGTCATGCTCGCGATGCGGATCTCGTTCATGAACGAGATCGCCACGCTCTGCGAGCGGGTCGGCGCGGACGTGCACCACGTCCGCCACGGGGTCGGCAGCGACGTGCGCATCGGCCCGAAGTTCCTGTACGCGGGTCCTGGCTACGGCGGCAGCTGCTTCCCGAAGGACGTGAGCGCCCTCGTGCACACGGCCCGCGAGCACGGCCTCGAGCTCGACCTCGCAGTGGCCACCGACCAGGTGAACCGTCGCCAGAAGGGCGTGCTGTTTCGCAAGCTCCGCAAGCACTTCGACGGGGACGTCCGCGGGCGGAGGATCGCGGTGTGGGGCGTCGCGTTCAAGCCGCGCACCGACGACATCCGGGACAGCGCGGCGCTCACCTTGATCGACAGCCTGCTCTCGGATGGCGCGCAGGTCGTCGTCCACGATCCGGAGGCTGCGGCGCACGCGAGGGCCCGCTACGGGGACCAGATCGAGATCGCGTCCGACCCCTACGAAGCCGCCCGAGGGGCCGAGGCGCTCGTGCTGGTCACCGAGTGGCGGCCCTACCAGAGCCCGGACTTCGAACGTCTCCGCGCCGAGATGAAGCGTCCCCTGCTCATCGACGGTCGGAACATCTGGTCATCGTACGGCCTGCGGGCCCTCGGCTTCTCGTACGAAGGCATCGGGGTCCGCGGGACCTGAACCCGGCGATGCGGGGGCCTCGCCCCGCGCCTATGAACGCATGCGGGCCGAGGCGCACCTGAGTGGGCGCCCTACCGCGGGAGCAGCAACGTCATGGACACCTCCGAGAAGATCGTCGTCGTCGGGCTTGGCTATGTGGGTCTTCCGGTCGCCCTCGCGTTCGCGCGAAAGTACGCGCACGTGGTCGGGTTCGACATCTCCGAGAAGCGCGTCGCCGAGCTGCGGGCCGGCGTCGACCGGACCCACGAGGTCGAGCCAGAGGCGCTCCGGGCGAGCACCATCGAGTTGACGACACGGCCCGAGGACGTCCGGGGCGCGACGCTCTTCGTGGTGACGGTGCCGACGCCGATCGACGGCAACCGGCAGCCCGACCTGACGCCGGTGGTCAAGGCGTCCGAGACGGTGGGTCGCCTGCTCGAGCCGGGCGCGGTCGTCGTCTTCGAGTCGACGGTGTATCCCGGCGTCACCGAGGACGTCTGCGCGCCGATCCTGTCGCGGGTGTCCGGGCTCTCGCGCGACCAGTTCCGCCTCGGGTACTCGCCCGAGCGGATCAACCCCGGCGACAAGCAGCACACCCTCGAGACCACGGTGAAGGTCGTCAGCGGCGAGGACGAAGCGACCCTCGAGCGCGTCGCCCGGGCCTACGCCGCGATCATCCCGGCCGGCGTGCACCGGGCTCCGTCGATCAAGGTGGCCGAGGCTGCGAAGGTCATCGAGAACACCCAGCGAGACCTGAACATCGCGCTGATGAACGAGCTCGCGCTGATCTTCGATCGGATCGGCATCCGGACGCAGGACGTGCTCGACGCGGCCGGAACGAAGTGGAACTTCCTGCGCTTCTCGCCGGGCCTCGTCGGCGGACACTGCATCGGCGTGGACCCGTACTATCTGACCTCCAAGGCGCAGAGCCTCGGCTACCACCCCGAGGTGATCCTCGCCGGACGCCGCATCAACGACGGCATGGGCGCGTTCGTCGCCCAGCGCACCGTGAAGCTCCTGATCGAACAGGGGATGCAGGTGAAGGGCGCGAAGGTCGGGATCTTCGGCCTGACGTTCAAGGAGAACGTCCCCGACCTCCGCAACTCCCGGGTGCCCGACATCATCCACGAACTGCGGCAGTTCGGCATCGAGCCGCGCGTGCACGATCCCCGCGCCGATGCGGACGAGGCGATGCACGAGTACGGCCTCCGGATGACGGACCTGTCGGAGATGGAGGGTCTCGACGCCACCATCCTCGCGGTGTCGCACCGCGAGTTCGCCTCGCTGCGCGGCGACGGGTTGCTCCGACACCTCCGGCCCGATGGCGTGCTGGTCGACGTGAAGTCGTTCTTCGCCCCGGGCAGCGTGCCGACGGGCGTGCGGCACTGGGCGCTCTGAGCGAGAGAGCCGTGGGCGCCAGACCTCATCGCGGGTGCAGCAGGTCATGATCTCTCCAGTCGCGATCATCCCCGCCCGGGGGGGCAGCAAGCGGATCCCGCGCAAGAACCTGAAGCCGTTCGCGGGGCGCCCGATGATCGAGCACACGCTCGAGGCCGCCCGTGCCTCGGGATGCTTTGGCCGCATCATCGTGAGCACGGACGACGCCGAGATCGCCGAGCTCGCCCTGCGGTGGGGCGCCGAGGTGCCGGCCCTGCGGCCTGCGGCGCTCTCGGACGACCACGCGACCACGGCGGACGTGCTGGTGCATGCGTTGACCGAGCTCGTCGCGGATCCGCCCGCCCACGCGTGCTGCATCTACGCGACCGCACCGTTGTTGCAGCCGCGTTTCCTGCGCGAAGGCCTCTCGCTTCTCGTCTCATCGGGCGCGAGCGTCGCGTTCTCGGTCACGTCCTTCCCGTACCCCATCCTGCGCGCCCTGCGGCGGGACGAGGACGGCTCGGTCGCGATGATGTGGCCCGAGCACCGGAGCACGCGCAGCAACGATCTGCCCGAGGCGTTCCACGACGCGGGGCAGTTCTACTGGGTGAACGTGCCCGCGTTCCTCGCGCAGCGTCAGCTCTTCACGCCCGACGCGCACGGCGTGCGAATTCCGAGGAAATTCGTGCAGGACATCGACACCCCCGAGGACTGGGACACGGCGGAGGCGCTCTTCCGGGCGCTCGGCGGGACGCCTGCGTGACCGTGCACGTGGTGCTCCGCGCCGATGCCAGCGCGGAGAAAGGTCTCGGGCACGCGATGCGCTGCCTCGCGCTCGCGCAGGGACTCAAGGACCTGGGGGTCGAGGTGGAGCTCGCCGCGAAGGCGTGCCCGGACGAACTGGTCGACCGCTTCGCTCGGGAAGGCGTCCACGTTCGACGCGTGCCGGCCGGGCACTCCGTCGACGACGAACTCCTCGCCGTCACGGCCGAGCTCGGCCCCGGCGGCTGGGTCGTGCTCGACGGCTACGATCTCGACGCGGCGTACGCCGCGGCGGCCTCGCGCACGGGCGCACGCGTGCTCGTGCTCGACGACGACGCGGCACGCCCCCCGATGCCGTGCGATGCCCTGCTGAACCCCAACCTCCACGCCCGCGCCGAGACCTACGCGGCATGGAACGTCGGCGCCTTGTGGCTCGGCACGCAATTCACGCCGATGCGGCGTGAGTTCAGGGCGCCGTTCCGCAAGGACCCGGACGCCGGGCGGGTGCTGCTGACGATGGGCGGAAGCGATCCGCCCGGGCTGACCCTCGCCCTGCTCGGGCCGCTCGCCCTCGCCCTGCCGGACGCGACGATCGACGTCGTCGTCGGGGCCGCGAACCCGCGGCGCGAGGAGATCGAGGCCGCCGCCGCACCGCACGCGCGGGTGAACGTCCTGACGGACGTGCGCACCATGAGCGAGGTGATGGGACGATGCGCGCTCGCCGTGTCCGCCGCCGGCAGCACGGCGTGGGAGCTCGCTGCGATGGGCGTGCCGATGGCGCTCGTGTCGCTCGCCGACAACCAGCGCCCGGTGGCCTCGGCCCTCGCCGCGTCGGAGGCCGCGCTCGACCTCGGCTTTCACCCCGGCCCCTACGCCGACGGCGCCGGGACTGCGCTCGCGGTTGCGGTCCGCGCCTTCCTGAACGACCCTCCCCGCGCCCGGACGTTCGCGCAGAACGCCCGCCGCATCGTGGATGGTCGCGGTGCGCTCCGCGTCGCGGCCTTGCTGTCGAACCTCGACCCTCGTCTCGCCGACGGCGGGGCGCTTCCCTCCCCTGAATCCTCGCCCCTCGACCCTGGAGACCTGTCATGACGAACCCCATCGAGCTCGCCAGCGGACGCCGCATCGGCCCGGGGCAACCGTGCTTTCTGATTGCCGAGGCCGGCTCCAACTGGCGCATGGGCACTCCCACGCGGGACGCCCAGATGGCCCGCGCGCTGGTCGACGTGGCCGTGTGGGCGGGCTGCGACGCGGTGAAGTTCCAGACCTACCGGGCCAGCACCGTCTACGTCGAGAACGCCGGCGAGAGCGACTACCTGGCCGAGCAGGGCATCAAGCAGTCGATGGCCGAGATCTTCAAAGATCTCGAGATGCCTTACGAGATGATCGGCCCCCTGGCGGCGTACTGCCGAGAGCGCGGCATCCTCTTCAGGTCGACGCCCTTCTCCGAGGCCGACGCGGACGCGATCGATCCCTTCGTCGAACTGCACAAGGTCGCGAGCTACGAGATCAGCCACACGACGCTGCAGACGCACCTCGCGCGGACCGGCAAGCCGCTCATCTGCTCGACGGGAGCGGCGGACCTCGACGACATCGACTTCGCCATCGACCACCTCCGCAAGAGCGGCGCGCGCGGGCTTGCGCTGTTGCAGTGCACCGCGAAGTACCCGGCCCCGCTCGAGGCCGCGAACCTGCGCGCGATCACCACCCTGGCGTCGCGCTACGGCATTCCGGTCGGCCTCTCCGATCACACCCGCGAGGCGACGATCGCGCCCTCGGCCGCGGTCGCGCTCGGCGGATGCATCATCGAGAAGCACTTCACGCTCGACAACCGCCTCCCCGGACCGGACCACCCCTTCGCGGTCACGCCCTCGGAGCTGAAGGCGATGGTGGACGCGGTCCGCGCGACCGAGCGCTCGCTCGGCACGGGTCAGAAGGTCGTGCTCGAGCAGGAGCAGGAGCTCCGGACGTTCGCGCGCCGCGGGCTGCAGGCCACGCGCCGCATCGCGCGGGGCGAACCGTTGCGGCTCGGGGACTCGCTCGCGATCCTGCGGCCCGGAAAGCAGCGCCTCGGCGCGCATCCTCGGCACATCGCGGAGATCGACGGACGGCTCGCCGCCCGGGACATCCCGGCGGGGGACGGAGTGTTCCCCGAGGACGCGGCGTGATCGCGGGGCGCGGCGGAAGCGTGCGTCTCCGGCGGGCCGAGGCCGCGGACTGCGCGTTCGTGTGGAACGTGAACAACGAGCCCTCCGTGCGCGCCCAATCGATCCGCAGCGCGCCCATCCCCTTCGAGGATCACGCGGCCTGGTTCGCCCGGAAGCTCGCCGATGCGAACGCGCTCCTGTGGGTCGCCGAGGCCCCCGAGGCGGTGGGCGTGGTGCGTTGCGACAAGGCGGCGGCGGGGGCGGAGATCAGCCTCGCGCTGACGCCCGGCGCGCGGGGACGAGGCCTCGGCGCGGCGATGATCGCGGCCGCGAGCGCGGCGGCGGCCGAGGCGCTCGGCGTGTCGGTGGTCGTGGCGCTCGTGCGCCCGGAGAACCAGGCGAGTTTGCGTGCCTTCGCGCGGGCAGGCTTTTCGCCCGCCGGTCGCGAGGCACGCGAAGGCGTCGCGCTCGAGCGGCTCGAGTGGCGGGGCCCGGCGTGAACGGCGCGGGCGCGCGCGCGGGCTTCGGCTATTCTGCGCTCCCGCGGCGGGCATGAGCGTGCGATTCGGCATCATCGACTACGGCATGGGCAACCTCCGCTCGGTGAGGAATGCCTTCGAATTCATCGGTGCCGACGTGGTCATCGTCGAGCGCGGCGAGGACCTCGCGGAGGTCGGTGCGGTGGTGTTGCCGGGCGTCGGCGCGTTCGGCCGCGGCATGGAGGGACTGCGAAGCCGCGGGTTCGTCGAGGCGCTCGAGCGGCACGTGAGGCAGGACGGCAAGCCCATGCTCGGCATCTGTCTCGGCATGCAACTCTTCGCGAAGACCGGCCTCGAGCTCGGCGAGCACGAGGGGCTCGGCTGGGTCGATGCCGTCGTCGAGCGGTTGCCGTCCGCCGAGGGGCTGCGGATCCCGCACATCGGGTGGAACGACGTGCACGGCGAAGGGCCGCTCTTCGCGGGGATGGGCCACCCGAGCGCGTTCTACTTCGTGCACAGCTTCCACGTCGCGCCCGCCCACGACGGGCCCTTCGTGTCCGGGCGCACCGAGCACGGCGCGCGCTTCGTGTCGGCCGTGTCGATGGGGAACGTGCACGGCGTGCAGTTCCACCCCGAGAAGAGCCACCGCTGCGGGATCCAGCTGCTGCGCAACTTCGTCGCCCTCGCGCGGGGGGCGTGACGGCATGCTGAAGAAGCGCCTCATCCCCGTCCTCCTGCTGCAGAACGGCCAGCTCGTGCGGAGCGAGGGGTTCTCGCTGCACCAGATCCTCGGCAACCCGGTGCACGAGGTCGAGCGCTTCAACGAGTGGTCGGTCGACGAGCTCATCTACATCGACATCAGCGACGACGACGCCATCGACGGGCGGGTCGACATGAAGGTCCGTCGCGACAGCTCTCCGCTCGACCTCCTCGAGTCGGTGGCCGCCCGCTGCTTCATGCCGCTGACGTTCGGCGGGCGCATCCGCACCCTCGAGGACGTGCGCGCCCGCATCGCGCGCGGCGCCGACAAGGTCACGCTGAGCACCGCGGCCATCGAGACGCCCGAACTGATCACGCAGGCCGCGGAGGCCTTCGGCAGTCAGGCCATCGTCGCGGTGATCGACGCGCGCAGGCGCGACGCCGGGGGCTGGGAGGTCGTGTACGACCACGCCCGAAGGTCCATCGCGCCCTCGCCTTCGGAGTGGGCCGTCGAGCTCGAGCGCCTCGGCGCCGGCGAGATCCTGCTGCAGTCGGTCGACCGCGACGGCACCGCGCAGGGCTACGACCTCGAGCTCATCCGCTCGGTGACGGCCGTCACCCACGTGCCGGTCATCGCCCTCGGGGGCGTCGGCCGGCTCGAGCACTTCGCCGACTGCATCACCAAGGGCGGCGCCTCCGCCGCCGCCGCGGCGAACATCTTTCACTTCGTCGAGCTGAGCGACCGCCGCGCCAAGCGCGCGATGGCCCAGGCCGGCGTCGACGTGCGCCTGGTCCAGACCCCTCCTGCCCAACCGAACAAGGGACGCCGATGAGATACTGCACCCGCTGCGTGTACCCCTCCGCCGCCGCCACGCCGCTCACCTTCGACGAGAACGGCGTCTGCAGCGGCTGCCGTGGCTACGAGCAGCGCAAGAAGATCGACTGGTCCGAGCGCAAGGAGCAGCTGCTCGAGCTCGTCGCGCAGTACCGGACCGAGGGGTCGAACTACGACTGCATCATCCCCGTCAGCGGCGGCAAGGACAGCTACTACCAGACGCACGTGATCGTGAAGGAGCTCGGCCTCAAGCCGCTGCTCGTCACCTACCACGGCAACAACTACCTCCCCGTGGGCGAGCGAAACCTCTTCCGGATGCGGGAGATCTTCGACGTCGATCACCTCGTGTTCCGGCCCTCGGTGCGGGTGCTGAAGGCGCTGAACCGCCACTGCTTCCGCGTGATGGGCGACATGAACTGGCACGCGCACTGCGGCATCTTCACGTACCCGGTCCGCGCGGCGTACCAGGTGAAGGTGCCGCTGCTCGTGTGGGGCGAGCACGGCTACACCGACCTCGCGGGCATGTACTCGATGAACGACTATGTCGAGATGACCGCGAAGTACCGGCTCGAGCACGCGCAGCGCGGGTTCGACTGGCACGACATGGTCGGCGTCGAGGGCATCACCGAGAAGGACATGCTCTGGGCCAAGTACCCGACCGACGACGAGATCGACGAGGTCGGCATCCGCGGCATCTACATCTTCAACTACGTGCCGGGGGAGGCGAACGACCACGGCGCGCTGATGGAGAAGCTCTACGGCTGGGAGCCGAGCCCCGAGCCCTTCGACCGCACGTACCGCCGCATGTCGAACCTCGACGACATGCACGAGAACGGGATCCACGACTACCTGAAGTACGTGAAGTTCGGATACGGCCGAGGCACCGACCACGCGTGCAAGGACATCCGCGCCGGCGTGATGACCCGCGCGCAGGGCGTCGAGATGGTCCGCAAGTACGACCACGTGAAGCCGAGCGATCTGTACCGCTGGCTCGACTACGTCGGGATGACGGAAGAAGAGTTCGACCGCGTCGCCGACACCTTCCGCGACCCGCGCGTCTGGTCGAAGAACGAGCGCGGGGAGTGGTCGAAGCAGAACATCTGGGACGCCTCGGCGGGCTGACGACGGCGCGCGGGTGCGGGGGCCGTCACGGGCCCGGCGAATAGGCGGCGACGAAAGCTGAACTGGGCGTTCTGTCGTGGAGCGCAAGCGGTCTGCGCACGCGTCGCGTGCGCCAGCCATCTCGTGGGCTGCCCCCTTCCGTGTGTGGTGACTCACAGCGCCGATACGGAACGCCGCTGGCCGGCGGGCCCGGGGGACCTTCGAGGTCGTCCGGGCCATGACGAGGCCAGGTCCTTTCGTGACCGGGGCACGGGGTGCGTCCTTGACCGGGCCGAGCCGTTGCCTCTACGGTCGTCCCGCGGTGCGGACGAGTCGGCAACAGGCGTTCGAGATGGCAGCGGCCATGCTGTCCGTGCTGGCCCTCGTGTTCGCGTGCATTCCGGGTCCTTCGGTCGCGCGTGCGTGGCGGACGGAGGTCACGACCTCCGACGCGGAGCGGCAGGACCTCGGCACATCGCTCTCGGAGGGCGCCTTCGAGGAGTCGGAGGATCCCGATTCCGACGACGACGAACTCGACACCGACGACGGGATTCTCGTGAGCGACGGCGCCTCCGCGCAGCGCGCGCATCGGGACGCCATCCAGACACCGCCAGTAGGCGCCCCCTCAGCGCCGACCAACCGCGCGCAGGCCGCCCCCCCGACCCCGCCTCCGGAGCGCTGAACGCCACGCGCGATTCGGTGCGCACGAGCGGCGGCGATCTCGATCGCCCGCGCCTCCCCGAGGCGTCTGTCCGCCCGTGCTCGATGGGGTTCGAGCTGACGGAGCAGGGACATGAACGACGCGAAGCGTCCGCCGGGGCGCGGTCGAACGGTGGAGATCGCCGTGGTCCAGGGCCGGGTCACGCAGATGGCGCGGGCCTGGGCGGCCGGCTGGGGAGACGTGCTTCGGGCACCGAAACTCCCCGACCTGCTGGCCTCCCTGACGGTGGCCGCCGTCGCGATGCCGCTGAACCTCGCCCTGGCGGTGGCGAGCGGGCTCCCTCCCGCCTCGGGTCTCTTCGCCGGCGCGATCGGAGGGGCCCTGGCCGCCGCATTCGGCGGTTCGTCCTTGCAGGCGACGGGCCCCGCGGCCGCCCTCAGCCTCATGGTCCTCGGCCTGTCTCAGCGCTTTGGCGCCGTCGGCGTCGCGGCGGCGTGCCTCATCATCGGCGTCACCGAGCTCGTCCTCTCTTTCAGCGGTGCCGGTCGCCTCGTACGCCACGTCCCCGAGAGCGTGCTCGCGGGGTTCACGACCGGCGTCGGCTTGACGTTGCTCAATGGGCAGATCCCCGAGCTGCTCGGGTTCGGCGTGCACGACTACAAGACCGTCGACCTCGCAGGGATGATGCACCAGCCGCTCTGGCTGCATCACGTCTCGTGGCTCGCCGCGGTGTCGGGGATCCTCGTGGCCTTCGTCGTCGTGTCGCTGCAGCGCTTCAAGCGCGTACCGGCGGCCGCCATCGCGGTGGTCGGGGTCACGTTCATCTCCGTCTACGTCGGCTGGGACGTGGAGCGCGTGCACGACATCGGAGCGGTCCCCTCGACCTTTCCGCAACTGTCGGTGCCCGTGGTCCCGGACGAGCAGTGGCTCGACCTGCTCCTCGCCACGATGCCGCTGGCGCTGCTGGCCGCGGTCGAGTCGCTCCTCTCGGCGCGCGCGGTCGATCGGATGGCGCCGGACGCACGGCCGCACGAGCCGAGCCTCGAGCTCTTCGGTCAGGCCGTGGCCAACGTCGGGGTCGGCCTCTTCTCCGGGATGCCCGTCACAGGCGTGGTGGTGCGCTCGGGCGTCAACGTGCAGAGCGGGGCCAAGACCCGCCTCGCCGCGCTTCTTCACGGCGTGCTGCTCGCAGCGCTGGCGCTCTCGCTGTCGGACACGATCGGGATGATTCCCCAGGCCGCCCTCGCGGGGCTGCTCTGCGTCATCGGGTTTCGTCTGCTCGAGGTCGGCCCCTTTCTCGAGATGCTGCGCCACGAGCGCCTCGAGGCCGCGGCCTTCGTCGCCGCCGCTGGGGGCACGGCATCGGGCCATCTCGTCAGCGGCCTCGTGCTCGGCGGGGCGCTCCACGCAGCGCGGGTCTTGATGGAACGAGGAAAGCCGGCCGCGGCGGCGTTGCGGACGGAGCCGCGCCGCCCAGGCATCCGCGCCGTCCTGGGGCGTGCGCACGCGTCCGCCCGCAGGACCATGCACGGCGAGGCCGTCACCGAGCAGCACAAATGGCTCGGCCACCTTCGACACGGTCCGGTCCGCGCGCCGACGAGCTACGTTCATCCCCACGCGACGGTGATCGGACGGGTCGTGCTGAGCGACCATGTGCACGTCGCGGCCGGGACCTCCGTGCGGGCCGACGAGGGCACGCCGTTCTTCTTCGGACCGAACACCAACGTGCAGGACGGAGTCGTCGTCCACGCGCTCAAGGATCGTGCGGTCGAGCTGGCCGGCGAATCGTGGGCCGTGTACGTCGGCCGCGACGTCTCCATCGCCCACGGCGCGCTCATTCACGGCCCTTGCTACATCGGCGACCACACGTTCATCGGGTTCAAGTCGGTCGTGCACGACTCGATCATCGGAGCAGGCTGCTCGATCGGCATCGGCGCGGTCGTCGTCGGGGTCGAGATCCCCGACGGCAAGTTCGTCCCGCATGGGGCCATCGTCGACTCGGCGGACGCCGTCGACCGCCTCCCCGACGCCACCGCGCACCATCGTGAGTTCAACGAGGATGTGGTCGAGGTGAACCGCGGTCTGGCAGCCGCCTACACGAGCTTCGACGGTGCGGCACTTCCTCTCCGCAAGGCGCCGCCCGCGCGGCCCCTCGGGCCACCGATCTCACCCTGGGAACCGACCTGGGCGACCACGTCTGACAAGGAGCGATTCTGATGTTCGTGCTCGGCCTCATGGTCGGCCTCGGGGCGTTGACCCTGGGCCTTTCACTCCGTTCGTACATCCACGTCGAGGAGGGCGAGATCGTCGTCCTGACGCGCTTCGGGCGTGCGCTCCGCTCGCCCGAAGGCCCGCTTCGGATCCTGCGGGCAGGGCTTCATCGCAAGCGCCCCTGGGATGTCGCGCTGCGGGTCAACGTGAAGGAGCAGAGCCTCGACCTGAGCGGCGACGAGCACCGGTTCGCGATGACGTCCGACGGAGTCGTCGTGCGCTGCGACTCGACCCTTCGCTTCGCGCCGATCGAGGCCGAGGTGGAGCACTATCTGTTCACCCTGGAGCGGCCGATGGAGCACCTCGCCGGCACGTTCAGTTGCTTGCTTCGCAACGAGATCGCCAACTTCGGCGCGGGCGATGGTCCCGTGCCCACAGGGTCCGGAGCCCTGAACGCGGGCGCGCTCATCGAGGCATCGCTCGGCGCCTACGCCGCGATCCGACGAGAGCGAGGACAGCTGCAGGAGCGCCTCGCCGCGTTCTGCCGAACGACGATGGGCGCACGTCTGGGGCTGCGCTTCGATGCCATCGACGTGATGAACTTCGAGCCTCCCGACGAGCTGCGGGACACGCTCCACACCGTCATCCAGGCCAAGACGGACGCCGAATCCAGCCACTTCCGGGCGCAGGGGGAGTGCCAGCAGCGGGTGCTGGCCGCCCGGCGCGGCGTGGAGATCGCATCGCTTCGCGCACAGGCCGTCGAGACGGAGATGCTCGTGCTCGGTCGATCGCTCGAAGTCCTCGAACGCACGAAGGTGCTCCCGCTCTACGTCGCGCGCCGACAGGCCGAGGTCTTGTCGGAGTCGAGGCACGTGTACGTGCGGGGAACGACCGCACGCGGGGCTGCCGTCCGAGGAGGTGTGTGATGGGTTCGTGGTTGCAACTCCTGCTGGGTATGGCCGTCGCGCCCGGGATGGCCTTCCTCGGGTGGCGCCTCTTCCTCGCGACCACCGTCCACGTCGAGGACGGAGAAGCGGTGCTGGTCGAGTGGTTCGGTCGGCGCGTGATGACGCTGACGGAGCCGGGCGCGCACTGGCTTCCGCGCCGCATCCTGCCGTGGATGAGGGTCCAGCACGTCTCGCTTCGGCGTGATTTCCTTCGCCTCGAGAACGTGCACGTCACGGACGTCGAGGGCACGACGGTGATGGTCGATCTGTGGATCGATCACCGCGTCGTCGATGCGGCGAAGGCGACCTACAGCGTCGAGCGTCTCGACGAGGCGCTGCGCAGCCTGGTGGCGCATGCGGCAACGGCCCTGCTCGGGCGACGCACGTTCTGGGAGATCCTGGCGTCTCGTTCCGACCTCGGGGAGCGCCTTCGCGCCGACATCGCCGCGGACACCGAGCGATGGGGCGTGTGCATCGAGCATGCGTTCGTCCAGAAGGTGAGCCTTCTGCCCGAGGTCACGTCGCGGATCCTCGAGAGCCTCTCGGCCCGACTCGGGCGCGTGCAGGCGGAGATCCTGGAGCAAGGTCGCATCGAGGTCGCCGCGCTCGAGGCGCGCACAGGCGTGGAGGTCGCGGCACTCGTGGCCGAGGCCAAGGGGCAGTACCCGGCGGCCGTCGGCCGCGCGATGTCCGAACTCGGCAAGAGCCCCGAGATCTTGTCCGCCTACAACGAGCTGCATCGACTGTCCGTGCTGCGTCCCCACCGGGCGACGGCCTTCGTCGGCTTCGGTCCGCACGAGATGAGCGCTATCGAGGCGGCGATGATCCCTGCACGCGCAGAACCTGCGGACGGCTGACGGTCACGGGGGGCCGGTCCGTCGAGACCGGCACCCCGTCGCGGCACGAACGCCGCGGCCCCGCGAACGGCGTGGACGCGCTCAGCCTCGCGACCGTCGGGCGCGCTGCGCGACGACGCGGGCGAAGAGATCGGCGAGGGCGTCGCCTTGACGCTCGGTGCACAGCGAGGCCTCGACCAGGCCTCGCCCGGCCGCGGACAGCGAGGCGCGCAGCGCGCGATCATGCAGCAGCCGGCGCAGGCTCTGGTACCAATCCTCCGCGCTGGCGGCCACGAGCGCATTGCGTTCGTGCTCCACGAAGTCCCGCGCGCCCCCGACGAGCGAGGTGACGTGCGGCACGCCCACGGCCATGTACTGGACCTGCTTGAAGCCGCACTTGCCTTCGTGCCACTCGGTCGCGTGCATCGGCGCGAGCCCGACGTCGAGCGACTGGAAGTCGTGGAGTTCGAGGTCCTCCCGCCAGGGCCTGCGCACCGCCGACAATCCCTCGAAGTGCACGTCCTGCCCGGCGCCCACCACCCGGAACTGGAAGGGCACGCCCTCCCCCCTCAATCGACGGAGCGCAGGGAGCACCAGGTCGAGTTGAGGCGCCGTCGAGTGCGTCCCGATCCACCCGACGACGGGCGGCGCTCCGGGCGAGGCGAAGCCTCCATCCTGCCGACACGGCAGCGGTGTCCACGCAGCGGCCGGCACGACGGTCGGCAGCACGGTGACGTCCGCCCCCAGCGCATGCGCGTGCGCGCCGAGGCGGGAGGAGCCTGCGATCACGTGGGCGGCCCGCCGGATCGTCCAGTCCGTCTTCCATGCACATTTCAGGACGCGCCGGAGCGGCCCTCCCTGGGCGATCCAGATCGCGTCGTCGTAGTCGAGCACGAGCGGAAGCCCGGCACCGGCCATCCCGAGCGCCTCGATCACGGGCGGGCCCGCCATCATCGCCTCGCGCTGCACCCACAGCGCGTCGTAGCGCCCCCGGGCGCCGAGCGCGCGCAGCTGGCGCCCGAGGCCCGCGAGGCCCGCCCTCACCCGCTGCGCACGACCGGCCCCCGAGTAGAGGACGGCGGCCGTCGCATCGTCGAGCCACGGCACGAGGTCGACGTCGATGCCGCGCGCCCGCAGCGCTGGCGCGTACGCCGCGATCCGGAAGCGGGTCGCGGCCATCCGCTCGGGAAACGATGCGAGGGCGAGGATTCTCATCGATGGCGCTCGGTTGCTCGCGGTCGAGGGCACGTTCTACACTCGGCCGCGGCGACGGCAATGCCGACGGCCTCGTCGACTTCATCGGACCACCCGCACGCGTCTTCCCCGACCCCCGCCTCTCCTCGCCGCGACGCCCGATGACGCGACACGTCCTCGCTCTCACCTTCGACGGCATCCTCCAGCCGCTCGGATTCTCGCAGGTGCTCCGGGTCGCGGAGGGGCTCTCGAACGAGGGGTTCCGCTACACCCTCCTCTCGCTCGAGCGGGAGGCCGACCTCGCGCGACATGCGGACGTCGCGGCCGTGCAGCGCCGGCTGGCGCGCGCGGGGATCGAGTGGATCTGGGCGCCTTACGACACCCGCGGCGGCGCGACTTCCATCGCCCGCAACATCGCGCGGGCGACCCGGGCCGCGTCCGCCGTCGTCCGGACCGACCGGCCCGACGTCGTGCACGCGAGGGCCTTCCATGGCGGGCTCGTGGCCCGGGCGCTGCACACGATGCACGGCACGAAGTACGTCTTCGACGCCCGATCGTACTGGGTGGACGAGCAGGTCGAGGAGGGGCGTCGCTTCACCTCGGAGCGAGCGTATGCGCTCGCCAAGCACGTCGAGCGGGACCTCTTCGAGCGCGCGGCCGGCATCGTGACCCTCACGGCCCTTCAGGCGGACGATGTTCGCGAGGGGCGCCTCGGGGCGTGGCACGGACGACCCGTGGAGGTCATCCCGACCTGCGCCGACTACGCCGAGTTCCGACCCCGCACGCCCGGTGCGCCGAGACCTGCCGCGCTCGATGGAGTTCCCGAGGGCGCCCGCGTGCTCGGCATCGTGGGTGCGCTGAACCGATCGTACGGCGCGCCGGAGACGGCCCTCCTGGCCCGGGAGATCCTCGCCCTCGATCCGCGCGTTCACCTGCTGGTCCTCACGGCGCAGGGCGACGAGTACCGGTCGCTGCTCCGCGCACACAGGGTCGACGAGGCCCGCACGCACATCACCCGCGTGTCGCACGACGAGATGCCGCGCGTGCTGCCCTTCGTGGACTGGGGCTTGCTGCTGCTCCGTTCCAACTTCGCCAAGCGCGCATCGATGCCGACGAAGCTCGCGGAGTTCTTCGCGTGCGGCGTGCGCCCGCTGCAGCACGGGTGCAACCCCGAGGTGTCGGGCTGGGTCGCGCGTGCAGGCACCGGTCTCGTGCTCGAGGATCTGTCGCCCGACGGTCTCGCGTCGGCGGCGACGCGGATCGTGAGCGCGGACGAGGCTCAGGTCTCCGCGATCGAGGGCCGGGACCGCACGAAGGACCACTTCTCGCTCGAGGCCGGGGTCGTCCGCTACGCGCGGCTCCTGCGCGAGGTCACCGAGCGCTCGGATCAACGGCAGTCGTAGAGGTTCCCCAGCCGCGCCGAGGCGCTGAACGCCCCATCGAGGCGCGCGCCCACCCGGACGCTCGCGGAGGTCCACGACCACGCGGTGCCGGGCGGCCCGGACGTGGGTCCGACCGAGAGCGTGCGCGAGGTTGGATCCCAGCACACGGGGCCGAGGCGCGCGTGGCGCGTGAAGCTCAGCGGCGCGGAGCGCGCCATGACGGCCCCCCCGCTCACGAGCTCGACGAAGACGCCGGTCCCGTCGTTCCGGATGCGCACACCATCGGCTGCGGCGACCGAGACCAGCCAGAACTCGTCGCCCGCCACGAGGTCGGCGGTCGCGAACACGGGAGAGACCTCCGTGAAGCCCGCGCTCGCGGTGAAGAAGCGCGCGTCCAGATCGGAGGCCGTGAGGAGGAGGCGATCCTGCTCCCGCGTTGCGGTCGAGGAACCGCTGCGGATGGCGCTCGTCGGGAAGCGCCCGTCCTCGAGCTGGTGAAGATCGAGCACCAGAGAAATGGGGCCCGGCAGCCCACCCGGAATCGTCGTGTCGACCGGGTAGTACACGCCGGCGGCCGTCGGCGTTCCGGTGGCCGATGGCCGGATCCACGCGGACGTCGCGGTGAGGGCCCAGGCCGGGCGCATCAGGTTTCCATAGGCGTAGTTGGCGTTCCACGGGCTCATCGTGGGGCTGCGCCCCCACGCCGAGAGCGTGCGGGCCACGCTCGACGTGCCGGTGTCCTGCCCCGGGGGATAGCCAATGCCCGAGACACGCTGCGCCGACGCGGTGCCGTCGGGGCCGGGCTCGCGCGTCCCTGCGATCATGCACGATGCAGATCCCGGCTGGCCCCATCGCGAGGTGCCCACCTCTCGGGAATCACGGATGAAGTTCGTGGCCTGGCCCTCGATCAGCAGGAGCGGCCCCGCCCCATCGCCGCGGTCCTCGAGACGTCGCTGATCCACGGCGGCCCAAGCCACGAACGCGCGAGCATCGGAAGGCGCTCCCGTCAGATACGACCCCTCGCTTCGCCGGGCGAACGTCCCCGCGGTCGACAGGTCGACCGTCCATGGCCGACCCGCATCGGTGCCGGCGTCGAACGTGCCTGCATCGGTGCCGGCGTCGAACGTGCCCGCATCGGTGCCGGCGTCGAACGTGCCCGCGTCGAACGTGCCCGCATCGGTGCCGGCGTCGAATGTGCCCGCGTCGAACCCGGGCCCCCCATCGTCACTCCCGGCATCCGGGGCACCGGCGTCGCGCGTGCCGGAGTCCACGCTCCCCGCGTCGCGCCGACCGCCGTCGACTTGACCCGCATCGACCGATTCGTCGATCAAGCCTGCCCGGTCGAGGCTGCATCCCCACAGCGTCGCGCACACGCATCCCACCCACGCCCAGGCCCGACGATCCATCCGAGCATCATCGCCGACCGGGCCGGGGCGTCAACGCCCAAGCGCACGCTGCGTCTCGAGGGCACCGCGATGAACGCTCCGGCGTTCGTCGGCAACCGTGGGGCGCGGGCCGCGCAGGCCGCCCCGGCTACCACCCTCGGGCAGTTCGTTGTAGGACTCGCACCGGTTTTTCCCACCCCGTCTCGGAGCGCCATGCCCGCAGGAAAGCTCGATCTGAAGTCCGTGCTGATCACCGGTGGAACGGGATCGTTCGGCAAGGCGTTCGTCCGCTCGGCCCTCGGCCGCGGGTTCGAGCGCGTCGTCGTGTTCTCCCGGGATGAGCTGAAGCAGTACGAGATGGCGCAGATGCCTGAATTCCAGGATCCGCGGGTGCGCTTCTTCATCGGCGACGTGCGGGACAAGGAGCGACTGCTTCGGGCCCTCGAGGACATCGACGTCGTCGTCCACGCCGCCGCGCTCAAGCAGGTGCCCGCGGCCGAGTACAACCCGTTCGAGGCGATCAAGACGAACGTCATCGGTGCGCAGAACGTCATCGAAGGATGCATCGATCGGGGCGTGCGTCGGGTCGTGGCGCTGAGCACCGACAAGGCGGCCGCGCCGATCAATCTCTACGGCGCGACCAAGCTCTGCTCCGACAAGCTCTTCGTCGCGGCGAACAACATGCGGGGTCGGCGTGACCTGCGGATCAGCGTCGTGCGCTACGGCAACGTGATGGGGAGCCGCGGCAGCGTGATCCCGTTCTTCATGAAGCAGGCGGCGTCCGGCGTGCTGCCGATCACGGACCCGCGGATGACGCGCTTCAACATCACGCTCGAAGAGGGCGTCGCGCTCGTCGACCGCGCGCTCGCCGAGATGTGGGGCGGCGAGATCTTCGTGCCCAAGATCCCGAGCTATCGGATCACGGACGTCGCCGAGGCGGTCGGACCTCGCTGCGAGCAACGCATCGTCGGCATCCGCCCGGGCGAGAAGCTCCACGAGGAGATGATCACCGAGACCGACGCGCTCCAGACGCTCGCGTTCGGCGACCACTTCGTCATCCTTCCCGGGACCGCCGAGTGGAGCGCGCTCGAGTACGCGCAGGCGCGGCGCGGCACCATGTGCGACGCGGGGTTCCGGTATTCGAGCGGGACCAACGACGAGTGGCTCTCCGTCGCGGAGATCCGCCGGTTGATCCATGCCCACGTCGACCCGGCGTTCCGCTTCGACGACGCGCGCGAGGGAGGCGCCGCGTGAGCGCGCGTCCCCCGATCCCGTACGGCCGGCAGTCGCTCGACGAGCGCGACCTCGAGGCGGTCACCAAGTGCCTGCAGGGGGACTGGCTGACGCAGGGCCCGACGGTCGAGGCCTTCGAGAAGGGCCTCTGCGAGCACACGGGCGCGAAGTACGCGGTGGCGGTGAGCAACGGCACCGCCGCGCTGCACCTCGCGTACCTGGCGATGGGGGTGACGTGTGGAGACGTCGGCGTGACCGCCGCGGTGACCTTCGTCGCGACGGCGAACGGGCTGCGCTACGCGGGCGCGGACGTGGGCTTCGCAGACATCGATCCGCGCACCGGCCTCGTGACCGGGGAGACCCTCCAGGCGGCCATCGATGCGCTCGGCTCGCTCGGTCGCTCCCCGAAGGTCCTCGCACCGGTCGACCTGACGGGACAGCCCTTCGATCGCGCCGCGGTGCGGTCGGTCGCGGACCGTGCCGGGGCGATGATCCTCGAGGACGCAGCGCATTCGCTCGGCGGTGAGTACGAGGTCGATGGCGTTCGACACCGCGTCGGTTCGTGCGCGCATGCCGAGGCCGCGATCCTCAGCTTCCATCCCGTCAAGCACATCACGACCGGTGAGGGGGGCGCCATCTTGACGAACGACGCGACCCTGCGCAGGCGGCTGCTCGAGCTTCGCTCCCACGGCATCCACCGGGAGGTCTCGCGCTTCAGCCGACCGGAGTCGGACCCGTGGGTGGGCCCCTGGTACTACGAGCAGACCGACCTCGGGTTCAACTACCGCATCACCGACATGCAGTGTGCGCTCGGTCTGACCCAGCTCGACAAGCTCCCGCGCTTCGTGGAGCGTCGGCGCGCGCTCGCCGTTCGGTACGGTGAGGCCCTCGCCGCGGCCGGCCTCCTCGACAGGCTGGTCCCGCTCGAGGTCGCCCCGGGCATCGGGCACGCGTACCACCTCTACGTCGTTCAGCTGCGTGGCCGGCCGGGTGAATCTCTCGCGTCGCTCGCGCAGCGCCGCAAGGATCTCTTCGTCGCGTTGCGCGCCGAGGGGCTCTACTGCCAGGTGCACTACGTGCCGGTGCCGTGGCAGCCCTACTACCGCGAGCATCCACCGCTCGTGGGCGCGGACCTGCCGGGGGCCGCGGCCTACTACGCCGCGAGCATCAGCCTCCCCATGTTCCCCGACCTGAACGACGCCGACGTCGACCGTGTGGTCGCATCGCTCGGCCTCGCGCTCGGCACCGCATGAACGCGATGGTCGACGCGGTGAGGGTCTGATCGATGTGCGGTCTCGTCGTGGTCGTCGCCGCCGCCGGGCGCTTCGACGCGGAGTCCTTCGGGGGCGCCGTCACGTCCCTGTCGCATCGGGGACCGGACGGCGGCGGGATGCTGCGCGTCGGTCGCTGCGAGCACCTCGAGGCGTGGCTTGGCCATCGGCGCCTCTCGATCGTCGACCTGAGCACGGCCGGGCAGCAACCGATGGTGCGTCCGGGGCGCGGGGCCATCGTCTTCAACGGCGAGGTGTTCGACCACGTCGCGCAGCGTCGACGACTGGCCGACCGCTGGGACTTCACGTCCCGCTCGGACACCGAGGTGCTGCTCGCCGGGCTCCTCGAAGAGGGCCCCGACTTCCTCCGCTCGGCGAACGCGATGATGGCCGCGGTCAGCTGGGACGAGCGGACGAACGAGCTGACCGTCGCCCGGGACCGGCTCGGCAAGAAACCGCTCTTCGTCTACTCCGCGCACGGCGTGCTCGCCTTCGCGTCCGAGCTCAAGGCGTTTCGCGCGCTCGGCCTGCCGCTGACTCCGGACCCGACCTCGCTCGCCTACTACCGCTGGCTGAACCACGTGCCCGGCCCGCGGACGAGCTACCTCGAGTGCACGAAGTTCCCTGCCGGCTCGTGGGCGCGCATCGACCTCTCCGCGCGGACTCCTGCGCTCGGCGTCCCCCGCCTGTTCTGGGATCCCTTCGCGGCGATGGGCAGGCACGGTCCGGCACGAATGGAGGACGCCGTCGAACAACTCGGCGCGCTGCTCGACGACGCGACGCAGAGGCGCCTGGAGGCGGACGCGCCGGTCGGTGTGTTCCTGTCCGGCGGCATCGACTCCGCCCTCGTCGCCGCGAGCGCGGCGCGCCAGCAGACGAGTCCGCTGACGACCTTCGTCGTGCAGGCCGACGACCCGGAGCTCGACGAATCCCGCCAAGCCGCCGAGACCGCCGCGCGGCTCGGCCTGTCCCACCGGACACTCCTGCTGCCTCGGGACGCGCACGGGGCCCAGCTCGAGCGCGTGCCTTTTCATTTCGACGATCTGTGCGCGCCCCTCTCCCAGCTCGCGCTCATGGCGCTCTCGGAGGCGGCGCGCGCGCACGTGAAGGTCGTCCTCACGGGCGACGGGGGGGACGAGGTCTTTCTCGGCTACCCGTGGTTCGGCCACTCCCGGCGCCTCTGGGCACTCGCGGCCCCCACCCGCGCCTTCCCGCAACTCCGATCCTTTGCCGACTCCATGCTCGACACCGGCGCGGGACGGTTGACGTTCGGCGCCGCGGCGCGCGCGCTTCGCCTGCAAAACGCATCCCTCGACGGCAAGCTCGCGGTCGCCCGCCGGGCCCTGGGCGCGGGTCACGCGAGCGAGATCCACGAGGAATTTCTGGCGATCACGCCCCGTCATCAGCTGTCGCAGGACGATCGAGCACGGCTGGGTGACGAGTCGCTCCTCGACCGCGCACGCACGTGGTACCCGGGATATTCCTGGGATGCCCTGAACGACCGGAGCGTCCCCGAGGCGCTCGCCGCCCTCGATCTCGTGCTCGACATGCGCGACCACATCCTCGTGAAGGTCGACCGCGCGACGATGGCCCACGGCCTCGAGGCCCGCAGTCCATTGCTCGATCACCGCATCGTCGAGTTCGGGTTCTCACTCCCCCTCGACCTGAAGCTGCGAGGAGGCCAGACGAAGCGGATCCTTCGTCACCTCTGCGCTTCTCGGGTCGGCGCGGCGGTCGCGTCGCGACGCAAGCAGGGGTTCGGGATCCCGCTTCCCGCCCAGGTCGCGGCGCCGGGCGGCTCGGCGATGGTGCGCTGGAACCGGCACGTCGAGCAGGCGTGGCGCACGACGTGGCTCGGCCACGAGGACTGAGCGCGCCGTTGAACGCCGCGCCGCACGTCGTGTTCGCCCGCGCACGACAGCTCCGTGCCCGCCTGGCCGACCCTCGGAGCCGGGCCGCGTTCATCTACCTGGGCGCCACGGTGCTCGCCCGAGCGGGCTCCATCTTCCTCATCCCCCTCTACACCCGCGCCCTCGACCTCGACGAGTACGGCCTGCTCGCGCTCGCCCAGACCATCGTCGGCTTCCTCGCCACGCCCCTCTCGCTCGGCCTCAACTCCAGCGTCGTGCGGCAGTTCTACGCGAGCGCGAGCACCGAGGAGTCCACGTTCCGCGCGGGGAGTTCCGCCCGCTGGATGATCGCATCGACCGCCGTCGTGTCCGCGATGCTGGTCGCGGCGGGCGTGTGGCTGCCGCTCGACGCGCCGCTCGGGCTGCCCGGTTCCGGGCGTCTCCTCGTGGTCGCCGCCGCGGGAACGGCCCTCGCCACGCTCCCGGTCGTCTATCACCGCGCCTCTCAGCAACCGCTCCGCGCCGCCGCGTTCCAGCTCGGCGAATTCTGCGCGAGCCTGGGCGCGGGGCTCGGGTTGGTGCTCGGACTCGGGCGCGGGCTGCGCGGCGCCGTCGAAGCGCTCGCCGTGTCGGGGGCGCTCATGGGCACGGTCGCCGTCGTGTTCGTCTTCGCTCGCCTTCCCGGCCGATTCGACCCGGCCGTGTTGCGCTCGTCGCTTCGCTTCTCTTTGCCGCTCGTGCCGCACGGGGCCGCGAACCAGGTCCAGCAGATGAGCGACCGTTGGGTCCTGCGCTGGAACGGACTCGAGAGCGCGCTGGGGTCCTACGCGCTCGCAGGCCAGGTCGCCATCCCGGTGTCCATGACGATCGGCGCGTGGAACGAGGCCGTCACGCCCTCGATGGGCGAGGTCTACCGCCAGGGCGGCACGGACGGGCTCATCGCCGCGCTCCCCCGGTTTCTCCGGACCTATCTCGGGATGGCTGCGCTGCCTGCGGTGGCGGTCATCGCGGCCCTCCCCGTGTTCTGGATGATCCTCGGGGACCGGTTCACGTCCTCGCTCTTCCTCGTGCCCGTGCTGTGCGTGATCATGGCGCTCGAGTGCGCGTACTACCCGCTCTCCAACGTTCTGTTCTTCGCGGATCGACCGAGTTCCATCGTGCGCGTGTCGGTGGGATCAGGGATCCTCAACGTCTTGCTGAACGTCGCCCTCATCCCCGTGCTGGGCGTCTGGGGGGCGTTCGTGTCCCGCTTGCTGTCGATGGGCGCGCGGACCGTCGCGGTCGGCATGGCGGTCCGCACCCTCGCCCGCGAGGAACGTGGATGAGCCATTGTCCCCGCACGCCGGCAGCGTCACGCATGTCCTGTCCGGCCAAGGAGTCCCGGTCGCGATGAGGGTGCTATTCCTGACGACGAACCCCGCCTCGACGGTCGCGAGCACACGCTACCGGATCTCGCAGTACTTGCCGGCGCTGTCGGCTGCGGGTCACGAGGCCGAGGTCTCCACGTTCTACCCGGACGGCCCCCGCACGTCGTCGCGCGCGGCGCGCTTCGCCGCGGGCCTGCGCACGCGGGCGCTCGACGCCGCGCGGGCGGGTTCGTTCGATGTCGTCTTCATCCACCGCGAGGTGTTGCCCTTCGCGTGGAACCACGTCGTGAACGTCCTGCCCCGCCGCGTCCCGGTGGTGTTCGACTTCGACGACGCGGTCTTCCTCGCGGGCTCCGGGGACCGACGCCCCTCGCTGCCGCGGTCGACCCGAAGGCTCGTCGAGCGGGCGGACTGGGTGCTGGCCGGCAACGAGTTCCTCGCGAGCTACGCGCGCCGAAGCCACGCCCGCGTCGAGATCTTGCCGACCGTGGTCGACACCGAGATCTACCGGCCGGCGCCGCGGGCACACGAGGTCCCGCTCGTGGGGTGGATCGGCTCGCCGACGACGTCGCCCTACGTCCAGTCGATCCTCCCGATGCTCGACGAGCTCGGCCGCACGCACCGCTTCCGGCTTCGCATCGTCGGCGGCGCCACGCCGCCCTCGATGTCGCACGTGGAAGTGGAGTCTCCGCGCTGGAGCGCCGAGACCGAGGCCGCGATGTTCTCGGACCTCGACGTCGGGATCTACCCGCTTCCGAACGACATCTGGGTGCTCGGCAAGTGTGGCTTCAAGGCCATCCAGTACATGGCGTCAGGCGTCTCGTGCGTCGTCAGCCCCTTCGGCCCCGTGCGGGAGATCGTGCGCGATGGGGTCGACGGTCTCTGGGCCGAGCGGCCCGAGGAATTCGTTCGCGCCGTCGGACGCTTGCTGGAGGACCCTGCGCTCCGGGCGCGCATGGGGCGCGAAGGCCGGACGCGCGCCATCGCCGAGTACTCGCTCGCCCGCACCGCGCCCGCGTTCATTGCGTCCCTCGAACGGGCCGTCGAGCTCGCAGCGCGACGTGCCTAGCGGCGACGGGGTGTGGCCGTCGTCGCGCGCAGGTGAGCGCCCGTCCATCGTCCGCGCGAACGCGTTTCCGCCCACGTCACTCAGCCGGGAACGCTGGAGCGTGAGGTCGTGGCCGTCGCCGATGGTGTCGCCGATGGTGTCGACGAGGGCGCCGCGGACGGAACGGCGCGCGACCGTTCGGGCTGCGACACCCCGCTCGGTCCGGCCAGCGCCGCGCTCGAGGTGGCCGGATCGACGGCGCCGCCGAGGCGGGCGCCCACCACATCCACGACGACCTCGAGAAGCGCCTCTAGCTTCTCGGATGCCGACGATGCGCCGCCGCCGTACGTGACCCGCCACGTCGTGCCCCGCACGCCCGGCACGGGAAGCTCGTACACGACGCCGCCCATGGCCGCGGCCTCGTCGCCCCACGACCACGCCAAGGGTCCGCCGACGAGCTCGACGCGCATCGCGCCGCCGGGAGCCAAGGCCTGTTCGGCGACTTCGCGCAGGAACGTCGTCGAGTCCGCCGCAGTGCTCGACAAGATCTGCGGCAGCGCGCGACGCAGCGCGTCGACCGCAGGCGTCGCGGCAGGCTCGCGCCGGAGGACCTTGAACTGAAAATAGCCCGCGAACCGCGCGGCTCCGAGGACGACCAGCGTGGCCGTCGCGATGGCGACGCCCGCCTGCCAGTCCTTGCCGAAGGCGGCGACCAGCGCGGCGATGCAGGTCAGCACGCTCGACCCGTGGAGCAGGAGCACCGCGCGGCGATGCGTCAGCCCGAGGTCCAGGAGCCGGTGGTGAATGTGCCCGCGATCGGCCGAGAAGATCGGTCGGCGCGACAGGAAGCGACGCACCATCGTCAGCAGCGTATCCGTCAGCGGGATCCCGAGCGCGACCATCGGCACGAGCAACGACACGACGGTGCTCTCCTTCTGTCGACCCGTGAGGAGCGCGGCCGCACCGATGCTGTATCCGAGAAAGAGGCTCCCGGTGTCGCCGAGGAAGATGGTCGCCGGGTTGAAGTTGTAGAAGAGGAATCCGAGCACCGCGCCACCGAGGGCGCCGTTCAACACGAACGCGACCTGGTTGTCCGTCGTGTAGGCGACGATCGTGTTCGTGATCGCGGCGAACAGGACGATGCCGCCAGCGAGGCCGTCGAGGCCGTCGATCAGATTGACCGCGTTGACGAACGCGAGGATCCACGCGACCGAGATCAGGTAGCTGACGACCGGGCCGAATTCGAAGTCGCCGATCCACGGCAGATCGAAGGCCTCGATCCGCGCGCCTGCGCTCCACGCGACGGTGGCCGCCGCGCACTGGGCGGCGAGCTTCTTCTTCGCGCCGAGCGCGACGACGTCATCCCGCGCGCCGACCGCCGCGATGAACAGCCCTCCGGCGAGGTAACCGAACACCGGCCACGTCGCGGCCTCGAACGAACCCCCTTCGCGAGTGGCCCACCACCACGCGGCCCCGAGGCCCGCCACGAAGCCCACCACCACGGCGATCCCGCCCATCCGTGGGGTGTCGCGCACGTGCACTCGGCGGCCGCCCGGTTGGTCCACGGCCCCGAGTCGACGCGCAAGCATCTTGACCGCGGGCGTCAAGACGACCGCGGTCAGCAGCGCGGTGGCGACCGCGATCATCGCGTGCGGAAGGTAGGTCACGGGGACGATGGTTCGTTGCGGTGGGTCGCCTGGGCGTTCACTTCGGGCCGACGAAAACCACGGCACCCACCTGCCGTCAAGTCGGCCTCCGCGGCCCACGCTCCGCCAGCAGACGTTCGTAGATGGCGAGGTGGGCGTCGACGACGGCCGCGCGCGAGAACTCGGCCCGCGCACGGGCCGCCCCGGCCTGCCCTCGTCGGTCTCGCTCCGCAGGGTCCGCGAGCGCCCCGGCGATGGCGTTGGCCAGCCCGACGGCGTCCCTCGGGGGGACCAGCCACCCGGTGACTCCGTCCTGCACCGCGTCACGGCACCCGGCGACGTCCGTGGACACGCACGCGCGCCCCGACGACGCCGCTTCGAGCAGCGCGAGCGGAAGCCCCTCGCGGTACGACGGAAGCACGACGAGCGCGGCCTGCGCGAACACCGCCGGCATGTCGTCTCGATGTCCCCACCACTCGACGACCCCCTCGCGCACCCACGACTGCAGCGTCCCAAGAGGAATTCGCGTGGGGTTGGTGTCGTCGAGCCGGCCGACGAGCGCGAATCGGGCCCGACCGCGCAGGCGTCGCGCCGCGTCCACGAACTCCCCCACGCCCTTGTCCCACAGCATGCGTGCAGGCAGCACCACCGTGGGCACGTCCGTCGTCGGCTGCGCGGTGCAGGGGAACCTTTCCGGGTCGACCCCCGATCCGGCGATCTTCTCGGTCTGCTCGGGACGCACGAGCCGGGCCCCGGTGAACACCGACCGGTCGTCTTCGTTCTGGAAGATCGTGGTGCTCCGTGGATGCGACAGCGCGCCGCGGTACGCATGCTCGATGAGGACCCGCCGGGCTCGGCCCGCGAGCGAAGGATCGAGGAAGAGCGAGCCAAGCCCGCTCACCGCGTTGACCGCGGGGATGCCGAGAACCCGGGCGACGATCGACCCGTAGAGCACGGGCTTGATCGTCACGTGATGCACCAGTGCCGGACGTTCGCGCGCGTACAGAGCGCCCACCGCGGCGAGCGTCCCGGTGTCGCGGCGGGGCGACATCCCGCCGCGATCGAAGGGAACCTCGACGATGCGCAGCCCCGCGGCTTCGATCTGGGCCGCGCCGCTGCCTGGTCCCGCCGCGACGACGACGTCGAAGCCGCTCGCCTTCGCGGCGATGCCGATCTCGAGGCGATGCGAGACGAAGAACGAGTCCTCGTTGACGAGGAAGAGGAGCTTCTGCGTCGTCATGCAGAGCGCGCCGCCCCCGCGGTTCGACGCCGTGCGGCGAGCGCTCCCCGGGCCGCCATCCCGGCTTCCTTCACCGCCGGCAGCCCGCGCACCGCCAGCACGGAGCCGAGCATGATGATGGGGATCCGCTGGCGCACGATGAGTCCGATGTTGGCCATGGTGGTCGCGTAGGCCACCGTCAGCGGCACGACGACCGCCAGGAACATCAGCAGGGTCCCGCGGTCGTCGTCCCACATTCGACGGGCCGCGCGGCCTCCTCGGAACAGGAAAAACGTGCCGATGAGCGCATCGATCTTGCCGACCTGGAAGCCGACGGACGTCGAGCGAAAGTCCCAAAGAAATGGGGAGAACAGGGTGTAGATGAGCTTGAGCGGGAAGGCGAGCCAGGGGTTCATGCCGGTGAAGACCACGCCGGAACCACCCCGCTGATTCCACGCCATCGCGACGTCGGAGGTGGCCCGCTCGTAGGTGTTCACCCCGACGTCGAGCGCGGTGTCGGCGACCTGAGTCGCGATGAGCACGAGTCCCGTCGCGACGATGAACGAGGACGCGATCACGATGCGGGCGTTGGCACCCTGCCTCACCCCGAGCAGGCTCAACGCGATCGGCGCGCTCACGAGGAACACCAGATAGAAGCGCACGTACCAGAGCGCCCACAGACAGAGCCCGCCGAGCGCGAGATCCACAGGATTGAAACGCTCTGCGAGCCGGAACGCCACGAGCACCGCGCTGACGACGAGGAACGCCGAGAGCCCGTCCTTGAACGTGTCGGCGGTGTGGAAGACGAACGCCGGGCTGAAGTACATCGCCAGCGCCACCACCCGCGCGTCCGACTCCCGGCCCCCGATCATCCGACCGAGGCGGACGAGATGAATGCAGGTGACCGCGGCGAGGAATGCCACGAGGCCCACGCATGCGATCCGGCTCATCTCGCCGCCGTTCAGCCACGCCACGACCGCATACACGTGAACCGCGAGCATCGCGTTGCTCGCCTCGGGGATGTCGATCGTCTCCGCGCTGACCCACTGGAATCCCTGGGCATTCCAGATCTGCGCGACCATCCACGCGGACAATTCGTAGACACCGGCATCTCCGGAGGAACCCCGTCCGTGGGAGAACAAGTTGAGGTTCCGGATGGCGCCGTTGGCCAGCAAGCGCAGCACGAAGCCGCCGAGGAACCACCAGGGGAACTGCCGGGCCACGGGGGTGTCCTCGGCCACGACCTGGCGGGCCAGGAGGAACGTCGCGAGCGCGAAGAGCGGCACGAGGAGATAGACGATCACGGCGCCCCTCCACCCTCTGGGCGTCGCCGATTCGCCGATTCGCCGCGCGTCAGCTCCACCTGCCACGCCCGGTACGAGAGCACGTCCCAGAGCGCCAGCCCGGCCTCCTCCCGACCGTCGAGGTGCGCGTGCCATCGGGCCAGGACTCGGTCCGCGTCGAGCCCCGCGCCGTCGAGGGCGGATCGCTCGAGGAGCGACTCGGCCCAGCCCCGGAGCGGGCCCCTCAACCATGCGCCGATGGGCACGCTGAAGCCGGTCTTCGGTCGCTCGAAGAGCCTCCGCGGAACCCGGCGGGCGAGCAATTCACGCAGGGCCCACTTGCCCTTCCCCCCCCGGATCTTCATGCGCTCCGGGAGCCGCGCGGCGAGCTCGACGACCCGGTGGTCGATCAAAGGCACCCGTGCTTCCAGGGCCACGGCCATGCTCGCGCGATCGACCTTCGTCAGGATGTCGTCTGGCAGATACTCGAGCAGGTCGCGCACCACCAGGCGCGTGCGGGCGTCGAACGCGGCCGGCAAGGGCTGCGAGGGTGACCTCGTCGCCATGGCCATGGGCGAGGGGTTCCACTGCCGTCTCAGGGCCGCGTGCAGTCCGTCGATCCCCTCCGCGCGCATCCCACGCGCGGCCTTGTGGAGCTTGTCGCCCAGCAGCCGTGTCCTCGGCAAGGGCGGGCTGAACGTGGAGGCGAGCCCGTCCCACGTCGATTGCGGGACGGCCTCGAGCAGGCGGGCCACCGATCCGCGCCACGACGCCGGGACCCGCCGCGTCAGCTCGGCGACCCGAGGTCCCCAGAGGTATCGGTTGTACCCGCCGAAGACCTCGTCTCCCCCGTCCCCGGACAGCGCGACCGTGACGTGCCGACGGGCGAGCTGGCACACGAGAAACGTGGGGATCTGCGAGCTGTCCGAGAACGGCTCGTCGAAGATCGTCGGGAGCCGCGGGATGACCTCGAGCGCTTCGGCCGCGCCGAGCCGGAACGCGGTGTGCCGGGTCCCCAGCACGCGCGCGGTCTCCTCGGCGAACGAGGACTCGTCGTACGCCGCGTCGGTGCTGCCGATGGAGAACGTCTGAAGCGGCGAGGACGCGACCTCCTGAGCGAGCGCGACGACGAGCGACGAGTCGATGCCCCCCGAGAGGAACGCTCCGAGCGGCACGTCCGCGAGCAGCCTCAACCGCACCGCGTCCTTCAGGGTCGCCTCGATCGCGTCGAGCAGGCTTCGATCGTCGCCCGCCAGCGGGGACGCCTGTCCCTCGAGAAAGACCGCACGAGGATCCCAGAAGCGGCGCTCGACCGGCGCGGCCCCGGGGGCCGAGAACGTCGCGATCGTGCCCGGCAGGAGCTTGCGCGCGGCCCGGTGGATGGTCCACGGCGCCGGAACGCAGCTCGTCTCGAAGAACGCGCTCAGCGCCTCGGGATCGACGGAGGTGTCGAACCTCGGATGCGCGCGGAGCGCATGCAGCTCCGAACCGAAGAGCAGCGCGCCGTCCGTGCTCCGCCCCCACACGAGCGGCTTGATCCCGAGCCTGTCGCGGACGAGATGCAGCGCCCTGGCCTCGCGATCCCAGAGAGCGAGCGCGAACATGCCGACGAAGCGGACGACCGCGCCATCGACGCCCCACGCTTCGAACGCCGCGAGCAGCGTCTCGGTGTCCGAGCTGCCGCGCCACGCGACCCCCGGCAGTTCGCGGCGAAGCGCGAGGTGGTTGTAGACCTCGCCGTTGAACACGATCTCGTAGCGTCCGGAGGGCGACCTCATCGGCTGTCGACCTTCCGGAGACAGGTCGAGGATCGCGAGGCGTCGATGGCCGAGCACCACGCCCGCGCGCGTGTCCACCGAGAGGTCCGCGTCGTCGGGCCCTCGCGGCGTCAACGCGTCTCGCATCGAGACACCGATGGCCGCGAGCTCCTCGAGGTCCGCGGCGCCGGCGTGCCAGAGTCCTGCGATGCCACACATCGGCGTGGTCCGTCAGGCGTCGGCGCCCGGGCGCTCCTGGCCCCCGTCGTTCGAGGCGCCCGGCATCGGCTCGGCATCGTCGGTGTCCGATGCGTAATAGCCCTTGTCGCGGCGGTAGTAGTAGTAACGAGCGCCGGAGTAGTAGCCGGCTTGCCCACGGGGATCGACGCCGTTGACGATGGCGCCGATGATGTGCGCCCCGACATCTTGCAACTGCCTCAGCATCGCCCGGACGGCGTGGCGCGTGGTCTCGCCCGGCCTCGCGACCACGATGACCCCGTCGACCTGAGGGCCGAGCACGGCGGCGTCGATGACGGCCCCCAGGGGCGGGCTGTCGAAGAGCACCACGTCGTAGCGATTCCGGGCGTCGACGAGCATCTGCTTGAACGATTCGCGGTGCAGCAACTCCGCAGGGTTCGGCGGGATCGGCCCCGACGAGAGCACGTCCACGCCCGGCACGCTGCTCGACTGCACCGCGTCCGCGAACGCGAGCTGGCCCGCGATCACCGGCGTGACGCCGCCGATGTTCTTCAGGCCGAACGCGCGGTGAACGCGTGGGCGCCTGAGGTCGGTGTCGATGACGAGCACCTTCTTGCCGCTCTGCGCGAGCGAGATGGCGAGGTTGGCCACGATGAGGGTCTTGCCCTCGCGCGGGTTGGCGCTGGTGACCGCGATCACCTTGCGCTCGCTGTCGCCGGTCATGAACACGAGGTTCGTGCGGATGGTCCTGAAATTCTCGGCGATCGAAGAGAGCGGCTGGTGGTGCGTCACCAGATCGCGCCCGGCATCGCTCACGTCGTCGCGTCCACGTCGCCGCGCGCGCTGCCCCGCGCGTTCGCGCGCCTCGTCCATCGTGGGCAGGACGCCGAGCACGATGGCACCGTACTCCTCGAACTCCTCGACCGAGCGGATGCGCGAATCGAGCCGACCGAGAATGAACGCGAGCAAGAGTCCGATGGAGAGGCCGAACGCCGCCCCGACCCCGATGTTCAGCGGCACCCGCGGACTCACGTACCCGCCCGGAGGAAGCGCCCGATCGACCATCCGAACGAAGGTGGTCCGCAGGGCCCGGGTGACGTCGGCCTCGGTCGTCCGCTGCAGCACGACCTCGTAGAGCTTCTCGTTGTTGTCCCGCTCGCGCGACAACCGGGTGTATTCGATCTCCCTCATGTTGAGGTCGAGGCCCGCTTGCTGCGCCTGGTCCAGGGCCGAGCGAAGGCCGCCCTCGGTCACGACCGCTTGCCGCACGTCGGCCTCCGCGGCCCGCATCATGCCCGAGAGCTCGCCACGCAGTTGCGACCGAAGCGCCTCGATCTGGGCTCGAAGCTCCTGCATGCGGGGGTGATTCGGCCCGTAGCGCTCCTCGAGGCCGTCCTGCTCGGCGAGCTTCTCCCGCAGGGCTTCCCGGAGCCCCTGAAGCGTCTCGACGTCGATGAGGGCCGAGGCCTGGGCCTCGACGTCGTCGTCCGAGAGCAGCGTCCGCAATCGGGCCACGCGGGCCTGCAGTCCGATGCGCTGCGTCCGGGTCTCCGTCAACGCCGTGCTGAATCGCTCGATCTCCTGCGCGACGAGGTTCTGCCGGTCCTCGAGGGACACCGACAGCACGTTGTGCTCGATCTTGAACGAGTGGAGTGCGAGCTCCGAACCCTCGAGCTGACCACGCAAGGAGTCGAGCTGCTCGCCGAGCCACTCGAGCGCGGTGACGGTCGAGCCGAGGCGGTCCTCGAGCGTCTTCTCGATGTAGACCTCCGCGATGGTGTTCGCGATGAGCGCTGCGCGCTCCGGATCGGTGTCGCGCACGTGAAGGAGAACGAGCCGTGTGCCCTGCACGTCCTCGATGCTGATCCGCCCTTGCAGCATCGCCGCCGCCTCGGTGACGGACATGCCTTCCCACGAGGACGACACCATCGTGGGTTCGAACAAGAAGGAGCGCTGTCGCTGCAGCCCCAGGCGCTGGACGACGCGCTCGGCGACGACCCGGCTGCTCATCACGCGCTCCTGCGTCGCGAAGAACTCACGGCTCATCCAGAAGTTCGCCATCGGCGAGGCGACGTCGTCGATGTCGTTGCCGAGCGGACGAGGGGGATTCGGATCGAACTCGATGGTGCAGGTCGCCTCGAAGATCCGGGGCTGGCGCACGGTCCACGCCGTCACGCCGGCCGTCGCGCCCGAGAACATCAGGAGGACGAGCCACCAGTTCACCCGGGCGCTTCGAAGGAAGTCGCCCAGGCCATCCTGGGCCATGCTCCGCGAAGGGGTGCGCGGGGGCTGGCGCACGGCCTGCTCCGAGGATTCGCTCATCCGGGGGCTCCGAGGGTTGAACGCAGGGTGCGCCGAGTCAAGGCACGGTGGGCAGTTGCGGCAGAACGCCAATTCGTTCGCCGGTTCGGGCCGTGCACCACTCGCTCTCGGGGCCATCCCTCCGGCAGAGCTCGAGACGCGCGAGCCGGGCTCGACGGGTTTCTCCAAGCGATTCCGCGAGCGGCACGAGCCGCTCGAGCGCACCGCAATCGGGGTCGAGACGGTAGGCCTCTTCGAGGGCCCGCACGGCCCTGGGCGGGCTTCCCACGACGCCCTCGAGCTCGGCCAGCAGCATCCGATTCCGAGCGAGCCCCGACGGGGTCAACTCCTGGTGGTCCGCGACCCGCTGAACGGACCGACGCATGCCCTCGCCGTCTTCGGTTCGCGCCTGGACCCGCGCGAGCTGCTCCAGCAACGCCACCGTCGGCGAGGTCTCGGCGCGGGCCGCGAGGAGGTCGACCGCCGCGGCCCCCTGCCCGGTCGCCAGCAGGACGTCCGACCTCACGAGCAGCGCGGCCTCGTCCACTCTCGATGCGGGGATCGCGTCGAGCGTCGCCAAGGCCTCGACGGGGTGTCCGGCCTCGAGCTCGGCGCGGGCCCGCCGCACGAGCGACGCGGGGACGCCTCGTCGCGCGAGCGCGGCGTCGAGGGTCGCACGGGCGGACCCTTCGATCGCCGGGCACTGCACGATCGCGTCGAGCAGGTCGAGGTCGTCGATGAACACCCGAAGCGCCGGCTCAGCGGCTCCGTGTCGCCGCGCCACCACGCACGCGGTGACCGGTGCGCGGTCTCGCTGGATCCGTCGCACCTGACGGACCTCGAGCCAGGCCTGCTCGATGGCGCCCCGGCCCGCGAGCCACTCAGCGGCCAGCCGGTGGGGCTCGTACCAGGCCGGCGCGAGCCGCATCGCCCGGTTCAGCCAGCGCAGCGCGTCGGGACGGTCCTGCGCGACGGCCGAGTAGCCGAGCATCATGGGAAACACGGGCTCGGCCGGATGGAGCTCCATCGCTTGACGGCACGTCGCGGCGAGATCGCCCCACCGCTGGGCGTCGGCCTGCGCCACGACCGTTCGCTCGAGCTCGGGCACCGACAAGTCGACCACGGGGAGCGCGACGACCGACGCAACGGCCAGCGCAGGCGCCGCAAAGTAGCCGGGAGACGCCCGTCTTCCCTTCGGCAGATCGCCGCTGCGGCGCCGGCTCTCTCCGGCCGGTGCCAGCGCGCAGCCGAGCACGCCCGCCGCCACCATCGCGATGCCCACGAGCTCGAGCGCGAAGTCGAACTGATCGTGCACAGCGAACGACACGACGCTCGCCAGCGCGCCCAGCTGGGACGAACTGCGTGCGGTGCGGAGCGCCCGAACGAGGGATGCGCCAAGCCCGAGGCAGAGCACCAGCGTCGCCGGAATCCCGAGTTCGGTGACCCACTGCACGAGCAGGTTCTCGGGGTACTCGGAGCGCTCGAGAGTTCCCATGAGTCCCACGAACGCCTGCGAGAACGCTCCGCGTCCCACGCCGAACCAAGGCGAGCGGGGAACCAGATCGAGCGCACGCCGGAACACGCCCAGCTTCGGCAAACCGTCCCGCATCGTCTCGTCGACCATCGCACCGCCGACGACCCACAGCGACGCCGCCAACGCGATCAGCAGCAGCGCGGCACCGACCCACACGACGACGCGGCGCCGACCTCGAAACTCGCGCTGCCGAAGGCTGAGCGCCACCAGCGTCGCCACGCCGGCCGAGAGCGAGAGGACGCCGCCCCGCGAGCGGGCCATGAGCGCCACGATCGCGACGAAGACCGCCGCCACGATCCACGGCCACTGCACCCGCGATTTCTGGTGGCTGAGTCCGCTTGCCAGCAACAGGGGCACGCCGGCTCCTAGAAACCCCGACAGGTGGTTCTGGTTCTGGAGCGGGCCCACGAGCGGCGGATGCCACCAGGCCGCCTGAACCAACCCGAACGGTTGCTCGACGGCGAGGACGAGGTGCGCCACGACGACCACCGCGACCGCGAGCGTGGACAGGCCCGCCGCGTGCACGAGCGCGCCGCGAAGGCCGCCTGCAGCGGCCGTCCACGAGGCCGAGAACATGGCCGCGAGGGCCAGCCCTTCGATGAGCGCGCGCCGCGAGGACGTCGCGTCGAGGGACAGCGGGATCCACGCTGGAGGAGGTGCGTCGAACAGCGCGGCGACCGCGCCAGACGCCGCCGCCGAGCCCGGGGCCATGACGGCCACCCACGAGGCCGGGAGCGGCACGCACTGAACCGCGACCACGACGGCGGTGGCCGCGATCCCCACGATGGCCGGCTCCCTCCAGCCCGGCGCCCGTCCTCCGTAGCCGGCCTGCACGACCAGCGCTGCAATGGAGGCCATGACGACGATCCCGACCGCGGCCGGGGCGGGATGCCCACCCATCAGTTCCGGAGACAGCACGAGCACCAAGGACATCGCGCCCAGCCCGATGAGCCGGATCCGATCCCTGGTCCTTGAATCTCCACGCGACATGGGGGTTCCGTCGTACGGCTCAGAAGATTCGCTCGGGCACGTAGACGATGTCCTGGGCCTGGAGAGGGAAGTCTTCTTCCTGCCCGGACGTGATGCGATCGACCGGAATGCCGAATCTCCGCGCCCGTCCATCGACGTTGCGCGTCACATACGTTCCGTCGCGGTTCGCGAGCTGCGAAAACCCCCCGGCGAGGCCGATCGCCTGCACGAGGGTCATCCCGTTGCGAAGCTCGAAGTTCCCGGGGTTGGCGACCGCCCCGAGGACCGACACCCGCTTGGAGTTGTACTCCTGGACGAACACAGAGACCTGTGGATCGACCAGGAAGCCACCGTCCCTCAGCTGCGTCTCCACCGCGTGCGCCACGGCACCGGGCTCCTCCCCGAGCACGCGCACGACCCCGACCAGTGGAAAATCAATGGTCCCGTCCGGAGCGACCCGGTAGGAACCCGACAGTTCCTCCTCGCCGAACACGCGCACGTCGAACACGTCGTCGACGCCGAGGGACGTGTCGTTCTGACCGACCGACACCGGCCGCGGGAGCAGCGCGGTGCCGCAGCCCACGAGGCTGGACCAGACGAGAACCCCGAGGATCATGGTCAGGCGGTCGAGCGCGGTCCTACGCATGCGTGGCGAGCAGGTGCCCGGGACCGCGATTGCGTTCATCGAAGACGAAGCGACCAAGGATCGAGCCGGTGGGTGAGCGGTCGTCGAGACACAGCAACGCATCGGTCGAGACTCCGAGGACCCGCGTCGAGGAACCGCGAGGAACATGGTCACGGACTCCGATCGCCCGAAGAAGTTTCGGAATCGACCGTGCTGGCGTCCGAACGGGAGGTCGACGTGGGATGGGACAGCGGCGTGGACTGCAACGGGCCGAGGGCAGTTCAGTAGAACGCCCGGACGCCCAGCCACGCCTCGACCTTGTTGTAACCGGCAGGGTCGAGCACGCGGCCCGCCCCGATCGGCACCGAGTACTGGAAGTCCGTGAAATCGCCGAGGTACGTGACGGTGGCGTTCAGACCAAGCCACTCGTTGAAGCGGTACTCGCCGAACAAGTTCGCGTCGACCCGCACGTCCTGGCGATTCGTGAGCGGCATCCCGCGCGAGTCCGCCCCGACGGGCATGCCGGTGGCGTCCACGATCTGCCCGAAATCGACGAAGCCCGCGCCCGCGGTCGCGCCGAACATGAACGAACCGGCGAACGTCGCCTGGAACCCGAGGTGCCCGCGGTCGAGGCTGAAGTAGTTGCCGATGAACGAGGGCTGGAACGATCGGTTGTAGCCCGCCACCAGCTGGGCGTTCTCCATCAGGCGCCACGTCACCTGCAGGCTGCCGGTCGCGGACTCGTAGTCCTGATCGTAGCCCGCGATGCGGGAGTCATAGAAGCCGCCCGTGTAGCCGACCATCGCGACGAGCGAGACCTCGGGCGTGATCGCACCGTTCAATCCGATGCTGCTGCTCACGGTCACGTTGTCCTGCACCGCGGTCGGCGTGACGACGCCGGTCTCGAAATAGTCTCGAAAGCCGATGGTCGTCAGATGCACGATGCCGGTCTGCGGCAGGAAGCGGAACGTCTCCTGGAGCTCGACGGAGTGCGCGAACGTGTTGCCGTAACGGAACTCCTCGCCCTCGAAGTAGTCGAGGCCGAACTTGTAGCCGGTCCGGACCTGGAAGATCCCCCCGTCGCTCTGGAAGAGGACGTCGAGGCCGGCGCGGTTCTGATCACGCGCCGTCGAAGTCTCGGTCGTGTTGTCCGTGAAGGGACGGATGCCCCGGCTGAAGTCGTCGAACAGGGAGAACGACACCGTTCGCCCGGGGAGGATGTTCAGGCGGAGTCCGGCGTCGAGGCTGACGTTCCGCCGACGCTCGTCGGCGAAGAACTCGTAGTACGAACCCCACACGCCGCCCCGGAACGTGACCGAAGGCTGGGCCTCGCCTTCGTCTCCCTCGCCGCCCGCGCGGCGTGCGACGCCCCGGGTCGACACCAGAATATGGGGCGTGACGCGAAGGATCGCCGAGTCGACGCGGCCGGGGAAACCCGGGGCGACCGTGTCGGACGTGTAGTAGAGGTTGGAGTCGTAGCCGACCTCGATCCCGACCCCGGGATGGATCTCGAGGTCGCCTGCCCGGATCCCGGGGCCCTCGGTGCGTGTCCGGTCTGCGAGCCATCCCTGGGCTTCGGCCGTGGTCGGTCCGACGAGCATCACGGCCAGCCCGAGGGCCACCGTTGCAGCGACGCCGCTCCCCTTCGAGAAGCCACGCACTGGACCGCGGGCCTCCGCGTCTGGATGCCGGGACATGACCCTGCCGCCCGCGCGAAGGGGACGAGGAGGAGAGGCCGGATGGGCCGTGCTGCGTTCGCTCAAAACAGGCATCTCCGGGGATTCCCCTGGGGCACGTTCGTCTCGCCCCGAAGCAGAAAGAGGGACCGGTGAGGTCAGGACGGGCTGGCCGGGGGAGGGATGAACGGGACGGGCGACGACGGCGGAGCCGCGATGGCGCTCGGGTCTTCCTCCGGCACGGTCGGGTCGATGGTCGTCGTCACGCGGGTCGTGCCCGTGTTGAACTGATCCTGACCGATGCACTCCCCCGCGGCGCGGTCGAGCTCGGTCAGATTCTGGGCGAGGACGGAGATCACCGTGAACTCGTGGTTCCGCCGACCCTCATCTCCAAGCTGCACAGCCTGCTGGAGGGACCCCACCCGATCACCCAGCGTCCGGTTGTGCGCGTTCACCTGGGTCAACTTGTCGTCGATGCAGGTCACGCGAATGACGTCGTTTTCGCGCCGCGCCTCGTCGAGCAGGCTCGTGAGCCGACGGCTGAGCGCCTCGCCGTTTCGCTGAATTCCCAGGGCTTCTTCGACCTGCTCCGCGGGCGTCAGGTCCGACCGACGCCGGGCGCTCACCTCGGCGGTGGCCGCTTCCGTGTCCGTGTCGTCCTGAGCGGCCGCATAGCCACCGACGAGCGCGGCCCCGGCCGCGGCGCCGAGAATCCCCGCGAGCGCCATCCCGAGTCGAGCCGAACTGACGTGCATCGGAGATTCCATTTCGCCCCGAACGAGACGCATCCCACCCCTCCTCAGTGTTGAGGTGGCGCGACTATAGGCGGCCCCCCCAGGGGTGTCAACGCGACGAAAAAGCACCATTTCGACGACCTCCGTTCCCTCCGTTGCGTCGCCTGGGCCTGGGATTCATCGGGCACGCAGGGCTTCCCGACGTCGCAGATTCCGGGGTATGACGGCATCCCCGCCATGAAGATCATCACGTGGAACGTGAACTCCGTCCGTGCCCGACAGGATCGACTGCTCGCGCTGCTCGCCCGGCACGCGCCCGACGTGATCTGCCTTCAGGAGCTGAAGGTCGAGGCCTCACTCTTCCCGTGGTTGGAGATACGGTCGGCCGGCTACCACGCCGTGGTGCACGGACAGAAGTCGTACAACGGGGTGGCGATCCTCAGCCGGCAGGAGCCCGCCGACGTGCGGGTCGGACTCGACGATGGCGTCGATGACCCGCAAGCACGTCTCATCTCCGCCCGGATCGAGGGGATCCGGGTCTTCTCGGCGTACGTGCCCAACGGCGCGGAGCCCGAGTCCCCGAAGTTCGACTACAAGAAGTCGTGGATGGCCCGGCTGGCAGCCAAGCTGCGAGCCGAGCACAGCGCGGCCGAGCCGCTCGCGCTCTGCGGCGACTTCAACGTCGCACCCACCGATCTGGATGTCCGGAACGTCGACCGATGGGCCGGGACGGTCATCTGCCACCCCGCGGCTCGCGGCGCGCTCGAGGAGATCCGTGCGTTCGGGCTCGAGGACTCGCTGCGTCGCCTGAACCCGACCGAAGGCAACCTCTACTCCTACTGGGACTACCAGCAGCTCGCGTTCCCCAAGAACGATGGGATCCGGATCGACCACATCGACGTCACGGCCCCCCTCGCGGCGAGGCTCAGGGACGTCCGGATCGATCGAGACGAGCGGAAGGGCAAACAACCGTCCGACCACGCGCCCGTGATCGCGACGTTCGATGCCGCCTGACCTCGCGCATGTCCTAGCGGCCGTGCCGCTCGAAGTGCTCCTCGCTCGACCCCTCGGCACGCTGGTCCTCTGTGCCTTGGGGCCGGTCCTCACGGCTCGGCTGCTCTGGACGTGGCTCGTGGCTCGAAGCCCCGAAGGGCCGCCGGGGGACGAAGGGTTCCGACTCGCCCCCTTTCGCTCAGGGGCGTTTCTCCTCGGTCTGCTGCAGGTTCAGGGCGCCTTCCTGCTCGGCTCCTCTGCGCTCGGGCCAGGCTTCGTGCCCCGGTCCAGTTCGGCGCGCTCCGAGCTCTTCGGTGCGCTCTGCGCCGGGTTGGCGTTCGTGGCCGGGGGCGTCGGCCGCGCCTCGTGCGCTCCCGGGCGTGCCCCGGGGACCGTTCGCGCGGAGGCGCTGCTCCGCGTCCGGCTGTTGCCATGGTTCGCCGGGCCCCTCGTCGGGGCGTGGGTCGCCGGCCGCGTCCCCGTGCTTCGTGCGACGCCCACGGCGATGACCATCGACTGGCACGGCGTCGGCCTCGCGACGGCCATCGTGGCCATCGCCACCGCCTTCGGAGGGCTCCTGCTCTCGGTCTCGACCGGTGCCCTGCGCCCGGCGAGGCGAGAGACGGCCGACGCCGCGCGCGAGGTCGCCGCGCGCGAGGGGGTGCGCCTCTGGGCCGTGCTCCGGCTCCCCACGGGGCAGGCTTCCCTCGCCAATGCCGCCGCGGTTCCCTGGGCGCGCACCATCGTGGTCACCGATCATCTGGTGGGACTGCTGTCTCCCTCCGAATTGCGCGCCGTGCTCGCCCACGAATCGGGGCACCTCAGCGAGGGCGCTCTCGTCACCACGCTTCGCCTCGCAGCGGCGGTCGTCCTGATGGCGACGGCCACGGTCGGGATGCGGATCGCCGACGTGCTTCCGCACCTTCGACCGTTTGCATTCACGGCCGTCATCGTGGCCGCGGCGGCGCTGTTCATCGTCTCGACCCGACTGGGCCGCGCGATGGAGGAACGCGCCGATGCGCGCGCCCGCGCCCTCGTTGGCCCCGATGCGCTCGCCGACGCGCTGATCCGCATCCACGAGAATGCCCGCCTTCCGTGGGTGAGCCGCCGCCGGCGCACGCATCCCGACCTCTACGATCGGGTGGTCGCGTGTGGACGGACGCTCGGTCCTCGCCCCGAAGCTCCGAAGACCCACCTCGGGACGATCGCGGCGCTGCTCGTCGCCGTCGCGTCGGTGGCGGGCTGCGTCTTCGCGGACAGGGCATCGACGATCTCGCTCGCCGATGTACCGAACGCGGGGGGGCGCGCCGCGCAGTGGCGCCTCCGCGTGAACCCGTGGGACGCGCGCGCCATCGTGGCGCTGGGGTGGAGCGCGCGGCAGACCCAGGACCTCGAGCGGGCCGAGCGGCTCGCGGCGATGTCGAGAGCGATCGGTGGTCCCGTCCCGGAAGGACTGGAGCTCGCCTCAGAAGTGCTCGCAGCACGCGGAGAGTGCGCGTCCGCCCGGGAACGCTTCGAGCAGGCGCTCGCGGCGCACGCGGCCCGCTCGTTCTCCGCGCCCGACTCGCGCCTCATGCTCGGCGGATGGCATCTGCCGCCCACCCTCGTCACTCGATGTGGGTACGGCACGACTCCCAGCGGGCCCTGAGTCACCCATCGTCCGGAGCGCGGAGCGCGCCCTACACACCTCGGAAGAGGGCGGCGCGTTTCTCGAGAAATTCAGCCATGCCTTCCTTCTGGTCGGCGGATTCGAAGCAGCGGGCGAACGCCTCGACCTCGAGCGAGTTCGCCTGCGGCAACGGCAGCCCCTCGCCCTCTCGCAGCACGTCCTTGGCCCCCGCGATGGCCAGCGGGCCCATCCGAGCGATGGTGTCCGCGACGCCACGCACCGCCCCGAGAAGCTCGGCCGCCGGCAATACGCGGTTGACGAGCCCGATCCGGAGTGCTTCGGCGGCGTCGATGGTCGCGGCGGTGTAGACGAGCTCCCGAGCGCGCGCGATGCCGACCCGACGGGCGAGCCGCTGGGTGCCGCCGAACCCCGGGATGACGCCCAGCTTCACTTCGGGCTGCCCGAACTTCGCGGTGTCGCTCGCGTAGATGAAATCACACGCCAGCGCGAGTTCGCACCCGCCGCCGAGCGCGAAGCCGTGGACGGCCGCGATCACGGGGATGGGCAGCGCCTCGAGCGCGGCGAATACGCCGTGGCCTGCCCGGGCGAACGCACGCGCCTCGGGCACGGTCAGGTCCTGCATCGCGCGGATGTCCGCCCCGGCGACGAACGCCTTGTGGCCTCCCCCGGTGACGATGAGCGCTCGCGCCTCGCCCCGGCGGCGCACCGCGAACACGGCCGCGCCGATCTCCGAAAGAACCTGCGCGTCGAGCGCGTTGAGCTTCTCTGGACGGTCGATCACGAGCGTCGAGACGGCGCCGTCGTGCTCGAGCCTCACGAACTCCGCACCCATGGTCACTTCCCCTCGTAGACGTAGAAGCCCCGACCCGTCTTGCGGCCGAGCCACCCGGCCGCGACGTAGTTCCGCAACAACGGCGCCGGCCGATACTTGTCGTCCCCGAGCTCGCGGTGCAGCACTTCCGCGATCGCGAGGCAGGTGTCGAGCCCGATGAGATCGGCCAAGGCGAGCGGCCCGAGCGGATGATTGAGGCCGAGCGTGGCCCCGAGGTCGATGTCCTCGGCGCTGCCCAGCGATTCGGCGAGCACGAAGCACGCCTCGTTGAGGAACGGGATCAGCATGCGGTTCACGATGAACCCGGGGCTGTCCTTCGACGTGATGACCGTCTTGCCCATGCGTGCCGCGAGGCGAACAGTCGCCTCGTGAACCTCGTCGTCGGTCTGCAGCGCGCGGATGACCTCCACGAGCTTCATCACCGGCACGGGATTCATGAAGTGCATCCCGATCACGCGGGTCGGACGCGTCGTGCGCGCCGCGAGCTTGGTGATCGAGATGCTCGACGTGTTCGAGGCGAGGACCGCGCCCGGCTTCATCGCGGCATCCGCCGCGGCGAAGATCGTGTGCTTCACGTCCGGGTTCTCGGTCGCCGCCTCGATCACGAGGTCGCACGGGCCGAGCGCGTCGTAGCCCGTCGCGACTTCGATCCGCGCGAGCGCCGCGTCCGCGTCGTCGCGCGCGACCTTCCCTTTCTCGACGGCCCGCGCGAGCTGCTTGGCGATGCCCGCCCTGCCCTTCTCGGCCAGCTTCGCGTCCGCGTCGAGCAGGCGGACCGAGAGGCCCGTCTGTGAGGCCACCTGGGCGATGCCCGCCCCCATCTGTCCCGCTCCGATCACGCCTACGATCTGGATGTCCATGTCCCCGCGCTCCCTTCGAGTCGTGCCGGCCGTTCTCGGACGGCTCGTGCCTACCAGCGAGCCACGGCGTGCGTCAAGGCACGCCATCGGGCTTCCTCGACGGCGGATTCTTCGCGCAGAATCGCGGCTCCACGGGAGGTGTGCGCATGGGCGCTCGTGATCGTGTCTTGGTGGGCGCCCTCGGATTCGTATTCGTCCTGGGCTGCGGAGGCTCGATGCCGGCGGGCGTCGACGGTGGGGTCGACGCGGCGCCCCCTTCCGATGCGGGCGCGCCGGATGCGCAAGAACCGGCCGTCGAGCCCGACCTCGCCTGTCCGGGGGCGACCGGTTGCGAGACCAGCGACGACGTCCAGTTGCAGGCCGGCGCAGCCAGCGTCGAGATCACGCCGGACATGGAGGTCGCCGAGACGTTCACGGACCTCAACGGCAACGCGACCTGGGACGCGCTCGACGAACCGTTCGACGACCGGAACGGAGACGGGGTGTTCCAAGGCGAATGGATCGCCGGATTTGGCAACGGCCGCGCCGCCGACGGTGTCCACGATCCTCTCTGGGCCCGAGCCGTCGCGCTGCGGACCGGGAACACCACCGTGGCGCTCGTCGTGCTCGACACCGTCGGGTACTTCATCGACGAGATGGACGAGATTCGCGCCGACCTCTCCGACGAGGGGCTCGACCTCGATCATCTCGCGGTGGCGGCGACGCACACCCACCAAGGCCGGGACACCGTGGGGATCTGGGGCGCCTCGATCGGCGACTCGGGACTCAGCCCGGCGTTCATGCAGCGGACCCGTGAACGGGTGGCGCAGGCGGTTCGCGAGGCGCTCCGCGCGCTGCGCCCCGCGAACATCGAGTACGCCGCGTTCCGACTCGGTGAGGTCGACCCCGACGGAGACACGAACCGCTACATCGGCGACAACCGCCACCCCAACATCGTCGACGACGAGGTCCGCGTCCTCCGCCTGATCGAGGCGGGGACCGGGACGGCCGATTCCCCTGGAAGCGGAACGACGATCGCCACCCTCGTCAACCTGGCCGGGCATCCCGAGTACCTCGGCTCGGAAAACCGTCGGCTCTCGAGCGACTACCCGTTTTGGTTGCGCCAGACCGTCGAGGTCGGTCTCGACGCCGGGCCCGATGGCGCACCGGTCCCCGGCCTCGGCGGCGTCTGCATCTTCGTCAACGGCGCGGTCGGCGCGCAGATCGGTCCGAACCACATCCACCCTCGGCTCTGGGATGGGACCGAGGTCGTCGGTCGAAGCCTGCAAGGCGGGCAGACGGTCGGCACGCAGGTCGGACACTACGTGCTCGAGGCCCTCCGCGGCGCCGGGGCCACGACCGAGGAGACCGCGTCCATCGGATTCCGGACCGTTCGGTTCCGCGTGGTCGTGGAGAACACGCGCTACCACATCGCCGGTCAGCAGCACCTGTTCGACCGTGGGCTCTACGACTACGACGACACGCGGCCCATCAATCGACTCAACCTGCCGAGCGTCGAGACGGCGGTGACGGTCCTCGACATCGGCGCGGCCACGATGCTCACCGCGCCGGGCGAACTCGACCCTGCGGAGTTCGTCGGCGGATACGAAGCCCCGTGCCCATACACCCCTGGGGGCTGCGAGAACTTGCTCTTCGGAGGCGAGAATCTCCCGGACCTCTCGCGTGCGCCGGAGGGTCCCTTCCTTCGTGAGCGCCTCGCGTCGCGTCGCCCCGAGGCCGCTCAAGTGTGGCTCCTCGGGCTCACCGACGACTACCTCGGATATTTCTTGCCCGAGTTCGATTACGAGCTCGCGGGGGGCCTCCCGTACATCGCGGAAGCCCCGGGCCAGCACTACGAAGAGACGAACTCCGTGGGCGCCCAGGGCTGGCCACGGATCCGCCGAAAGATGCAGGAGCTCATCGAATGGCGACCCCGCTGAAGCCCACGCGGGCCCGGCGTCGGACCCACGACTGATCAGCGCGCGCGGGCGGTCAACCTGCGTGGCGGGTCGTCGTGCCGCCAACGCAGGTCCGCTTCTCGCCGCAAGCGAACCCGGGCAGCGTATGCCCCGGGCTCACCCGAGACCGCCTCTTCGAGCTCCGACAGTTCCAGATAGAGAGCATCCTCCGGAGCGTCGATGGTGCCGGCCTCGGCCAGGCGACTGCCCACCAGGACGCCGCCCTGGCGGAGGCGGAGCATGCTCTCGGCGAGGGCCTCCCCGAGCCGGCCCTTCAATTCGGCGAGCTGTGCCAGGGCGACCGTCAAACCGATCACCAGGCCCTCCCGCGCGCGGCCGAGCGGACGCAGCCGCGCGGTCACGAGGAGGCGACGCAACGTCTCCCTGCGGGCGACCTCGACGCCATCGAGGTCCCGTGCGAGCACATCCAGCAAGCCCGCTCTCAGGGTGTCGTCATCATGGCCATAGGGAAGCGGCCGCACGTCGACTCCGAGGGGCCTCAGCCCCGCAAGCTCGGTCCGGGTGTCGTCCCAGCGCCGCCTGAGCGTCGCGGGGATCCGGTGCGGTTCTGGGACTTCCCCCAGCTGGTCCACCAGGTGCCGCGCGAGACGCAGCAGCTTCTCTTCCCCACGACGACGGGTTCGCGTCTTTCGAATCGCGGAGAGCGCATGAATCGCATCCCGCGGCAGCGCGCCCGTCACCGATTCTAGCGCAGACACCGTGGCCCACGTGGCGAGGCGGGCGCTCTCGAGCTGGGTGAACACGTCCACCACGAGGCGCTGTCGGTCACGAAGCGCCGCGAGGCAGGCCGCTGCGTCCATCGCCGGCGGCACTTCGCGGTCGATCGAGTGCAGGCGGGCGGCGAGCTGTTCCTCGAACGCCCGCACGGCCGCCGCGGGCGCCGCGAGATCAGCCGCGACCTGCATCGCGCGCTGTCCAGCGCGAAGCAGCGAGATGCCCGAGCCTCGCTCCCGCGCCGGCTCCACATCCGCGCGCCGGTACGCCCGAGCGTAGTGCCGGCTGACCCGCGCCTCATCGTCGCCTTGACCGCGGAGCGCGCGGTCGAGGGCATCGATCGCCAGCGGCGCGATCGGGCCTTCATCGGCCTGCAGCATCGCCACCCGCCGGAACGACGAGTCGGTGAACGACGGCGCCACCGTGAACGGGCGCACGCCGTGGACCACCAACCGCCCGCGCCGATGGCCAAACCGAAGGCGGACCGGACGCCCGAGCGCGAGTTGAGCTCGATCCGCCAGGTCGGCCGCCCGCGCGACCACTTCTGCGGGGAGCGGGGCGCTGCCATCCCCCACCACGCGCATCGTCTTTCGGTCGAGGCGCCACGGCATCTCCCCCTCCACCCCGACCGCGACGACCTCGGGGTCTCCGCTCGCGGGATCGATGCTCGCAGCCCATCCGCAAGGGCCTTCATCGCGAACCGTGATTCGAACGCCCGCTTCGGTACGGGCCCCCGCGAGGGCGACTTGCAGCGCCTCCGAATCGAGCACTCGGAACATCTCCGCGACGCGCGTGGGCAGGTCTTCCCCTCGTCTCACCGACACGCGGCCGGGCCACACACGACGGCAGCGAAGCTCGAGGGCGTGGGTGGCGAAGAACCCCGAGAGTTCGACGACGGGAGCCGGCTCCTCGACGCGGAGCGCAGCCGCGACGGCCGCGACGGTGCGGCCCTCCGCTTCGGCCGACAGTCCCACCACCCAGATCGGCGCCGGGGGAACGCCGAGGTCGATGACCTTGGCGAGATCGACCGCCTCCTCTCCGAGCGCGCGGAGCTCGTCTCGGCTGAGCGTTCCGAGCGCACGAAGGCCTGCGAGCCGCTCATCGAAGCCATCGTTCACGGACAATCGCTCGTTCTCCAGACGTTCGAGGCCGCATCGCGCCCTCGCGAGTCACGGTTCGGATGAACCCTCGCGAAGGCGCACCGACGGGGGGTCAGACGGTCTCGACGATCACCGCAACGGCCTCGCCGCCGCCGATGCACAAGGTTGCCAGGCCGCGACGGGCGCCGCGGGCTCGGAGCGTGTGGACCAGCGTCGTGAGGATCCGCGCGCCGCTCGCGCCGATCGGATGTCCGAGCGCGACGGCTCCGCCACGAACGTTCATCTTGCTGGGGTCGATGCCGAGCTTCTTGGCCGTGACCATCGCGACCACCGCGAAGGCCTCGTTCACCTCGAAGAGGTCGATGTCCGACACCGAGAGCCCCGTGCGGGCGAGCGCATGTTCGACCGACCCGACCGGCGCGGTCGTGAACCACTCCGGTGCCTGTGCGTGCGCACCGTAACCGACGACCCTGGCCAGCGGCGTGAGCCCGTGGGCCGCCACCGCTTCGCCGCTCGCCAAGACCAGCGCCGAGGCGCCGTCGTTGATCTTCGAGGCGTTGGCCGCCGTGATCGTCCCGTCCTTGTCGAAGGCAGGACGCAGCGAAGCCATCTTGTCGAGCTTGGCGCGACGTGGCTCCTCGTCCTCGGTCACCGTGGTCGCTTCGCCCTTCTTACCTTCGATGCGAACCGGAGCGATCTCGGCGGCGAACTCGCCTCCCTGCATCGCGGCGAGCGCCCGCTCGTAGCTCTGTTTCGCGAAGTCGTCCTGCTCGGCGCGGGTGAAGCCGTGCTCTCGAACGCACAGTTCCCCCGCGTTGCCCATGTGCCAGTTCTTGTACGGGTCCCAGAGGCCGTCGTGAATCATGGCGTCCACCGCCTGGGCGTTCCCCATCCGGAACCCGGCCCGGGCCGTCGGCAGCAGGTAGGGCGCCTGGCTCATCGACTCCATCCCGCCCGCCAAGACCACCTCCGTGTCCCCCAGGAGGATCGACCGCGCGCCCAGGATGACCGCCTGCAAGCCCGATCCGCAGACCTTGCTCACGGTGGTCGCAGGGACCTTGTCCGGAATTCCCGCGAACCGCGCGGCCTGCCTCGCGGGGGCCTGTCCCACACCGGCGCTCAGGACGTTGCCCATGTAGACCTCGTCGACTGCGGCTCCGGGCAGACCTGAACGGGTCATCGCGGCCTCGATCGCAACGGCCCCGAGTCGGGGGGCCGGCACGTCGGCCAGCGCGCCCTGGAACGAACCGATGGGCGTCCGAACCGCCGCCACGATGAACACGTCTCGCTTCGACATCAGAATCCTCCAGCGCGCCTTCCGAGGCACGCGTCGACCGGGTCTGTCACCGCGACGCGACCAGCGTCAAGACCGAGGCGAGCGCCTACGCACGAGCCCGCCTTGGCAGCGGGCTGCGTCACGGCATCAAAGCGTCAAGGCATCGACGCGGCTGCGTCGCCCAGGGGACCTGGAACCCCGCCGTCGCTACTTCCGCCGTCCGCCGTGGCCGAACCTGCACATCCGGAGATCGACGCGGGCGTCGGCACGACGAGCAGGACCTCGGCAGCGCTGATGGCCGCGAGCGCATCCTCGGCCGCCCCCTCGCGACGAAAGCCGCCCGTGACGAGCACGCGGTCGTCCCCGAGCCACGTGGCCTGGTGACCCCAACGTCCGACGATGAGGTCGGGTTGTCGCGTGACCGCCCCCCCCGAGACCCCCTGGTCCACCTGGATCACCTGCCCGATCTCGTGGAGCTGACTGCCTGGCATCCCCTCGCGCTGCGCCCCGCCCACGAGCATGACGGCGCTCGAGGATGTGGGGGTGGCGGCGTGCAAGATCGGAGACGGCCACGCGCCCGGATCGATCGAGACGCCGCGAAGGGCTCCGCCGGTCATCGTGACCAGCGTCAGCGGTTGCCGGGAGGGCAAGGTTCCGATGCCTCCCGACATCCCCTCGAGCGGCGTGACTTCCGCCCCGCCCGCGATCAGCACGCCCTCGCCGAGCGGCGTGGCGGTGTGCAGCGCAGTTGCAGGAGGCATCCCGTTCGCGGCGGCGGCCACCGTACCCGACATGGTCCCGGCGAGTTCACCGGCCCCCTCGTCCACCGACGTTCGCGAGGTGGCACTCACGTTTCCGCCCCAGATGAGCGCCGCGCCATCCGCAAGCCAAGATGCGCTGGCGCCGAAGCGCGACGTCGCGAGCATGCCCATCGTACCGGAGGCTTCGGGCGCCCGGGGCACCTCGAACCACGTGCTGCCGACCATCGGCGAGGGCCTCGAGCCGGTGCCGCCGCCCGTGAGCAATCCGCCCCCCACGAGGATCGCCCCAGTATCGGGGTGCGCCTGCGTGACGGCCGCGAGCCCCACCCGCGGTCGTGCGCCCGGCTCGATCGAGCGGACGGTCGCGCTGCGGGTGCGCGGATCGTAGAGGATGTCGACCGAGTCGCGAACCGTGGCGCCGCCGCCGGGAAGCAGTGGCGAGCCGAACTGCGAGAAGGATTGAAACTCGTCGAATCGCGCAGCGGGCTCCCCGCCGGCGGTGAACCCACCGATCGAGCGAATCCTAAATTCCCCGCTAGGGAGGGTCTCCACGTACTCCGCTCGATGCAGCACCGCGCCGAAGCCGGCATCGCCGTCCACGTCGGTCAGTTGCACCACGTGGAATCGGCCCTCGACCGCGTCGTAGACCTCGACCGAGCGTTCGAGGGTGGCGCCGAGCATCCCGGAAGAGACCCCGACACCGAAGCTCGGGCTGACGCGCTGCCCTGTGACTCCGCCCAAGACCAACACGTCGCCCGTCGGCAGACGAACGGCCTGATGGAGGGCCCGCGCCGCCGGCGCAGCGCCATCATCCCGGGGGCCAGCGCAGGACCACATCCCGTAACGCTCGAGTCGCACCCGCAACCGGGCTCCAGCCCCTCCGATGTCGGCGAGGAGACCCCGGGCAAAGGGCACGCCGCCCGCGTACGCCCGCAACTCCAGTTGACGATCGCGGCCGTCACCGACCTCCACATCCAGGGCGAATCGACGGGACGCATCGACGTCGAACCTGAGTTCGCTGGCCGGGACGGCATGGTCATCCCCGGGACGCGAGACCTGCAGGGGCACGCAGCCACTCGCGGTGCGCTGACACACCGTCACCGTGACGCAGTCCACGCCTGGAGGAAGGCCATCGGACGCCGTCACACAAGCCAACGGGCCGCTGCCCGCGACGGGCGCCGTGGCCAGCTCGACTTCGAGCCGGGCCGTCGCGCTCGCACCGCAAGCCGCCGTCCACCCCGCCATCGCCACCGAGCAGATCGCCCGCGAGAATCGTCGTTCGAAAAACACGGGGCGACGGTACCACACCGAAGCCGCTCGTTGGATGGGATCCCGCGACGCTTCGGCCCCGCTTCCGCCATGGGCGGTCCCCTCACGGCCTCCGTCCGGCGTCGCGATCCGCGAAAAAGAAAACGGCCGGAGAGCCATGCTCTCCGGCCGTCGTCATTGGGCGTTGCTGGACTTGAACCAGCGACTTCCACCGTGTGAAGGTGGCACTCTACCGCTGAGTTAAACGCCCTTCTCTGCCCCGTGCCCAGCCCGCCGAACCGATGATGAACACCACGAAGAGCATTCAAACCCGTACTGGCGATGATGAGCGAAACCGAGGGCCGAGAGTATGAAGCGGAACCGACGTCCGTGCAAGCAGCTTTTCAACGCTTGCGCAGCTTGTTCTTCAACAGGTCGCCAAACGTGCCGAACCCCTTGCTCGCGGCCTCGCGGCGGTAGTCCTGCACGGCGCGGCGCTCCTCGTCCTGATAGAAGCCCTTGCGCGACAGCTTGAGGCCACCATCGCGATCGAGGCCGATGACCTTCACCTCGAGGGCCATGCCGGGAGGGAACTTCTTCCGGTGATCCGTGCCTCGCTCGGTGCCCATCTCGGCATTCGGGATGAATCCGCGGCCGCGCCGACCCGTGATGCCGTCGATCTGGACGTGCACACCGACCGGCTCGACGCGATCGACCTTCACGTTGACCATGCTGCCGGGACGCGGCGCCTTGGCAGCCCCGCTGGACTCGAACGTCCCTTCCTCGAAGGCCTTCACGTCCTGCTCGGTCATCTTGGAGAGCGAGATCCGCCGCGCCTTGCGGTCGATTCGCTCGAGGACGACGAAGACGTCCTCACCCTCCTTGATTCGCTCGGAGGCGTGCTTCAGGTCGCGGCCCAGTTCCGTGACGTGCAACAGACCCTCGACGCCAGGCACGAGCTCCACGAACGCACCGAACTCGGCGACCCGCGTCACCTTGCCCTTGCGCCCCGAGCCCTCCTCGAGCGAGGCGACCGTCTGCTCCCAAGGATCTTGAGCGAGCGCCTTCATCGAGAGCGAGATCCGACCGTCTCGCTCCTTGCGCGACTGCGGCTCGACCACACGCAGAACCTGCACCTCGACCTCGTCGCCGGGCTTGGCGACATCGCCCGGACGCACCGAACGATCCCACGAGACCTCGCTCATGTGAACGAGACCTTCGACGCCGCCGCCGATGTCGACGAAGATGCCGAAGTCGCGGACCTGCGTCACTCGCCCATGAAGCTTCTGCCCCGGCTGCAGGCTCTTGCGCAGCTCGCGCGCTCGCTTCCGCGACTCCCGCTCGAGGATCGAGCGCCGGCTCACGACGATGCCCTGCTGCCCGCTCTTGGTCTGCTGGACCGAGAACTCGAGCCGCCGGCCGAGGAGCGCTTCGGGGTTGTCCACCGCGTCGAGCGACATCCCGGAGACCGGACAGAACGCGCGCACGCCCTCGACGAGAACGTCGAAACCGCCGCGGTTGAATCCGTAGACGATGCCCCATACCCGGCGGTGCTCGGCCCGCGCCGCGGCGAGTCGGGCCCTCGCGTCCGCGCGCGTCACGATCCGGTTGTGGAGCGCCACGTGGCCGCTCTCCGCAACCGCCGCGACACGCCCCCGGAAGATCTGACCCACCTCGAGAGGAGGCGCCTCGGGCGCCGCCTCGGCCGCGGGAGATTCCTCCGCCCCCTCGTGGACGTCCGTCGGCGGCACGTGCTCTTCGTGATCGTCCAGCGGGGTGCCGACATCCCGCAGGCCGTGCGCCGCGCGTGCGATGCGCGTCGGGTCCGACTCGCCCGTGAGCGGCTCGTCGTCGTCCGTGCCAAGGACCCCATCCGGCCCCGGCCCCATCACGGCCGATGCGTCCCCGGAGTCCATCGAAGGAGGCGGGAGCGACTCCGAGGCCGGCATCCCTACGCTGCCCTCGAACTGGGCGGCCGCCAAGCCGACGTTGGCCGACCCGTCGCTGGCAGAGCCGTCGTTGGAAGAGCCGTCGTTGGAAGAGCCGTCGTTGGAAGAGCCGTTCGTCGGATGCGTCGATTCTTCCTCGTGCTCTTCCGGCTCCGCCACCGGCAGAGGGACGTCGCGCGGTTCGTTCTCGAGCGCGAACGCCACGGCCTTTCCGAAGAGATCGACGACCGACACCCCGTGCTCGACACGCACGACCCGACCGGCGACCACCTCGCCCACCGAGAACGCGTGACGCCGACCATCCCGTGCCTCGAACGACCGAGAGAACGGGAGATGCGCTTCCTTCCGCGCACTGGCGGCACGTTCGCCCGCAGGCGCGCGCCCGCCCTGGCCGGCCGCGGCCGTCGGGGC
>CAIKNO010000652.1 GCA_903828805.1 uncultured Sandaracinus sp.
ACCCTGCCCCGGGTCGCCGCCGCGCTCGAAGCGCCCACCCCCGTGACCGCCACCCTGCCCCGGGTCGCCGCCGCGCTCGAAGCGCCCACCGCCCGGACCCGGACCGCCCCCGCGGTCGACACGCGGACCGCCCTGCTCGGGATGCGGACCACGCATGGCCGCCGGCGCGCCCTGCTCGCCGCGCGGCGCGCCCTGACCCCATTGACCGCCCCCGTGGGGACCGCCCTCTCCTCGGTGGTCGCCCGGCCCGGGCTCGCCGCCCGCTCCCCTGGCCGGGGCCGCGTCGTGGTCCGGCCGGAATCCCCCCGGCCCGCGCTCGCGCGACGGATCCCCGCGCCCCATGCGACCCCGCTCGGCCAGCTGAACCCGCCGGCCGCCGCCGCGCTCGCCCCTCATCCCGCCCTCGAGCGGTCGCGTCGCCTCCTCGAGCGTGCCGCGCACGAAGTGCTGCCACAGGCCGTCGCCGCAATGGCGGAACCGCAGCAAGCGGGCGTCGTAGCGCGCGAGGTGTTCGGCGACGTTCTCGAGGTCGCGGCGGAGGATGTCCCGCGCCTGCGCGTTTCCGGACGCATCGACGGCTTGCGGCAGATCGATGAGCGTCGGCCCGGCGCTCGCCATCAGGATGTTGAACGCCGAGAGGTCCCCGTGGACCTTGCCGGTGCCGAGCAGGAGACGGACCTGGCGATGGATCTCCACGAACATCGCCTCGGCCTCGGCCGGAGGGATGTCGAAGTCCGCCAACCGCGACGCGGGCACGCCCTCCGCGTCGACGAGGAGCTCCATCAGCAGGACGTCCTCGTAGAGCATGATCGGCTTGGGGACGCGGACCCCGCCATGCAGCGCGCCGAAGAGCGCCTGGTACTCCATCTCCCGCCAGCTGTCCTCGATCATCGACTTGCCGTACGACGACCGCTTCTCCATCGCGCGCTTGTCGCGGGTGTTCCGCGTCTGGTTGCGCCCTTCGGTGTAGCTCGACGTGGCCTTGAACGTCCGGCGGTCGCGGGCCTTGTAGACCTTCGCCGCGATGCGCTCCCCGCGGCGCTCGACGATGTAGACCGAGGCCTCCTTGCCACTCATCAGGCGCGTCTCGACCTGGTCGATCACGCCGTCGTCGAGGAGGGACTGCAAGCTTTCCGGAACGGCCACGGCGACCTGTCTCGCTCCCGGTCCGGGAGGGTCCAAAGGGGGGCGATATCGTGGCCGAGGACGCCCCGTCCGTCGAGCCTGGGCGGGTGGCCCGTGCCTTCGCGCCCGTGTCCACCCTCACGGAACGGTTGCGGTGCGGCGCGACCCGCGGTTTGATGCGCCCCGATCCCGACCTGGTCCGGCCTCGGCGCGCGCGGTGCTCGCCCCGCCTCGTCGCGTCCCCCCGCGGAGTCCATCCATGCCCCACAACGTCTTCGACGACATCCTCGGCACCATCGGCAACACCCCCCTCGTCCGGCTCAACCGGGTGACGAAGGACGTGAAGGCGAACGTCTTCGCCAAGGTGGAGACCTTCAACCCCGGCCACAGCATCAAGGACCGCATGGCCCTTCGGATGATCGAGGACGCCGAGCGGAAGGGCCTGATCGGTCCAGGCTCCACCATCATCGAGGGCACCAGCGGCAACACCGGCATGGGCCTCGCGATCGCCGCGATCGTGAAGGGCTACAAGTGCATCTTCACCACCACGGACAAGCAGTCCCGGGAGAAGGTCGACGCGCTGCGCGCCTTTGGCGCCGAGGTCGTCGTCTGTCCGACCGACGTCGACCCCGAAGATCCCCGTTCGTACTACTCGGTGTCCTCTCGCCTCGTGAGCGAGACGCCGAACTCCTGGAAGGCCAACCAGTACGACAACCCGAGCAACGCCCAGGCGCACTACGAGAGCACCGGTCCGGAGATCTGGGCGCAGACCGAGGGCAAGGTCGACCACCTCGTGGTCGGCGTCGGCACCGGCGGCACGTTGTGCGGGACCGGCCGTTATCTCAAGGAAAAGAAGCCCAGCGTCAAGGTCTGGGGCATCGACACCTACGGCTCGGTCTTCAAGAAGTACAAGGAGACGGGGATCTTCGACAAGCAGGAGATCTACCCGTACGTGACCGAGGGCATCGGCGAGGATTTCCTCCCCCAGAACGTCGACTTCTCCGTCATCGACCACTTCGAGAAGGTCACCGACCGCGACGCTGCGCTCGCGACCCGGGAGATCGTCCGCCAGGAGGGGATCTGGGCCGGCAACTCCGCGGGCTCGGCGGTCGCCGGGCTCCTGCAGCTGAAGGAGCACTTCAAGGAGGGCGAGACGGTCGTGGTCATCTTCCACGACCACGGGACCCGCTACGTCGGCAAGATGTTCAACCCCGAGTGGATGCGGATGATGGGCTACGAGAACGTCGAGGGACCCACCGCCCGCGACCTCGTGACCAACAAGAGGGTCACCGACCTCATCGCCATCGAGGACACCGACACCGTCGAGCTCGCCATCAAGCGCATGGGCGCGCACGATTTCTCGCAGATCCCGGTCGTCTCCGACCAGCGCATCGTGGGCTCGCTGAGCGAGAGCCACGTCTACGCGCGGATGATCGAGGACCCCTCGATCCGAAGCCAGCCCGTCCGGTCGATCATGCAGAAGGCCTTCCGGTACGTGGACATCGAGACCCCCGTGCGCCTGCTCGGCCCGATGATCACCGCGCAGAGCCCCGCCGTCCTCGTCCGCGATTTCCCCGCCGACAAGACGTACATCCTGACGGGCTACGACGTGCTCGCTGCGCTGTGAGCCTCGCTGCGCTGTAAGCCACGACGGCGAGGCCGGGGTCATCGTCGGGTCGCGCCCGATGCGCGGGCGGGCGGTGACGGTCGGGCAGGGATCCGTGGTCGGGGGTGGCGCCTCGTTCGCCCCCGAACGCGCCCGGCGTCGCGCACGCTCCGCGGACGCGAAGCAGCGCGCCTCACACGGCCGCGACGACCTTCTGCAAGCGGTGCCGGACCTCGGTCGCGACGTCCTGGAGGTCGTGCTCGATCAGCGCGGCCTCGGCCATCGGGTCCACCGCGACCACCCGGGTCCTGCCATCCTCGAGCTCGTACACCGCAACGTTGCAGGGCAACGCGATCCCCGCCTCCGGGTGATCGGCCACCGCGCGGTACGCGAACTGGGGATTGCAGGCGCCGAAGAGGTGGTAGCGACGGAACGCCACGCCCAGCTTCTCGGCGAAGACCTCGTGGAGGTCCACGTCCGTGAGCACGCCGAACCCCTCGTGCGCCAGCAGGCCGGGCAGCCTCGCGAGCACCGCGTCGTAGGGCTGGGACACGTCGCGCGCGATCGAACCCGTGGTCGTGGTCATGCGAGAGAGCTACGCCCCCGCATCCCCGCGGCAAGACCGCCCCGGCTCACCGCCCGAGGGCGCGGAGCAAGGGCGCGTCGAGGGCCTCGAGCGAGGGCAGCACGGCGTCCGCGAGAGCGAAGCGGGCGTCGTGGTGCTCGGGCACGGCGACGCAGCGCATGCGCGCGGCCTTCGCCGCGACCAGTCCGTTCAGCGAGTCCTCGAACACCACGCACTCGATGGCCTCGACGCCGAGCCGCTCGGCGGCCCGGAGAAACACCGCCGGATGCGGCTTCCCGTGCGCCTCGCGCTCCGCGCTGCGGACCACCTCGAACCGGTCGGACACGCCGAGCCCCGCGAGCGCCGCGTGGATCAAGCGTTCGGGCGACGACGACGCGACCGCCAGGCGCAGCCCGTGCGCCGAACACACGTCGAGCGCGTGCGCGACGCCGGCCTTCGCGGGCACGGCGGCGCGCAGGCTGGCCTCCATCCGGGCGACGATCTGCTCGGTCAGCACCTCGACCGTGGGGCTCGCCCAGGGCTGCTGCCGATGGCGGAGCGCGACCACCTCGTCGATGCGCAGGCCCGCCGTCTCCGCGCACTGGGCCTCGGTCAGCATCAAGCCCACCGTGCCGAAGAGCGCCACCTCCGTGCGCCGCCACAAGGGCTCGCTGTCGATGAGAAGACCGTCGAGATCGAAGATGGCGGCGCGCATGGGAGCGCCGAAGATGCCACGCCATCCCCCCGGCGCACGCGTTCACCCCCGCGCGCGGGCCCCACGTCGTGGCGGTGCCGGGGGCTGGGCCGGAACGGGCGCGGGCGAATCGACGAAGGCCGGCTCGACCCGCGCCCAGGCGACGGCGGCATCGACGAACGCGCGCACCGACGCGGGAACGAATTCCCGGTCTGAAAAGACGACCGACACCCGCGTCTCCGCCCCCAAGCGGGCAGGCAACACCGGGACGAGCTCGAGGCTCGCCAGCGCGTCCCGGATCCACGGCTCGGGCAAGAGCGCGATCCCACGGCCGGAGCGCGCCGCCTCCGCGAGCACCTGCAGGTCGTTGCTCGCGAGCAGCGGGTCGATCCGCACCCGCCCTCGGGGCAAGAGCGGCCAGTAGGTCACCGCCCGGTCCCCCCGCTCGAAGCCCGCGAGACACCGGTGACGGCTCAGCTCCGAGACCCGCCGGGGGACACCCGCCTGGGCGAGGTAGGCGGGGGACGCGACCCCGAGGAGCCGGCTGCGCGCCAGGGTCCGCGCGACGAGGCCCGGCGGAAGCTCGGCCGTCGCGCGGATGGCGACGTCGAAGCCGCCCCCGGCCAGATCGACGTGCCGCGTCGTCGTGTCGACCTCGAGCCGCACCTCCGGATGACGGCCCAGGAAGTCGGCGAGCATCGCGGGAAAGCGGGTCCCCTGAAACGGCGGGACCGACACGCGGAGCAAGCCCCTCGGCACATCGTCTCGTCGGCGCACGGAGGCGTCCGCGTCACGGAGCGCCGCCAGCACCGCGCGGGCGCGCGCCAGCAGAATCTCGCCCGCGTCGGTCAGCACCATCGACCGCGTCGTTCGTCGCAGCAGCCGGACGCCGAGCTTCTCCTCGAGGCGCGCGAGCCGCCGACTGATGGTCGGCCGGGGCACACCGAGCTCCTGCGCGGCCCGCGCGATCGAACCGGCCTCGACGGTCGACGCGAACGTCAGCAGCTCGCTCGTTTCGGGGAGTTCGACCGCCTGCATCGTTCGCTGTCGGATGGTGCTCATTCGTGCACCATGGCGCAAGACGCCCCCACGCCACACAGTCGGGCCCCGCGCGCGGCGTTCTCGTCCCCGCGCGCCAGGAGCGAGCCCCGATGAAGAAGAACCTGCCCTACTGGATCACGACCGCCCTCTTCGCCTTCGCCCTCACGGGCTCGGGGCTGATGACCGTGACCCAGCAGCCGCCGATGGTGGCGGCGTACACGCACCTCGGATACCCCCTCTACTTCATGACGATCCTCGGCGTCTCGAAGCTCGTCGGCGTGGCGATCCTGCTGGCGCCGGGGCTCCCTCGGTTGAAGGAATGGGCCTACGCCGGGTTCGCGATCAACATGAGCGCGGCCGTCGTCTCGCACCTCGCGTCGGGAGATCCCGTCGGTCAGGCCACCGCGCCGGTCGTCCTCCTCAGCCTGGCGCTCTCGTCGTGGTGGCTGCGCCCCGAGAACCGCAAGCTCGCGGGCCCCGCTCTCTGAAGTAGGCCGGCGGCGCTTCGGGCGTCAGCCCGCGGCGCACGCGGCGAGGAACGCGTGCGCCCCCGGCGAGGTGGCCTCGAGCACGCCGCCATCGAGGCTCGCCGAGGCGAGCGCGGCGTAGCGTGCGTGGCGATGTTCGAGCAGGGCACGGTACGCCGGAGGCAACGCGTCGCGGGGCGACGACCCCGCCGTGGGCGGAAAGGCGCCACCCCACACGACCGGCTTGGGCTCCGCGAGGTAGCGCGCGAGCATCGCGTCGAGCCTCGACTCCGGGGTGCGGAGGTAGACCACGTGGCATCGCGCGCGGAGGTCGTCGAGCAGCGACGCGGGCAGGTACACCACGCTCCCCGTCGTGTCGATCACGTGCCGCGCCGGGTCGGCGGAAGCGGCGCGCGCCGCGGCCTCGAGCGCGTCGCGCGTGACCTCGTGCTCGAGCTCGAGGTACCGCGCCTCGCGGGCGTCGTACCCCGCGCTCCACGGCATGCCCATCCAGCGGCCCAGCGCGTTCACCGTCGACTCTCCGGGGGCGGGTGACACGAGCGAGGCGAGCTGTTCGCCGATGGCGCCGTCGCAGTCGTGCCGCACGAAGCCCGCGTCCCGGACGAGCCTCTGCGACCAGAAGCTCTTCCCGACGCCGGACATGCCGACGAGGCACAGCGGCTTCACCGGCGCGTCTCCGGGCTCAGGCCGCGCCGAAGCGCCGCTCGAGGTACTTCACGATGTCCGACGACTCCGGCATCCACTGGTCGCGGCCGTCCGCCCCGGCGATCCGGAGCACGGGCACGGTGCGCTTGCCGCGCGCGGCCACGAGCGCCGCCATGTGACGGGGCTCGTCCTGCACATCGCACAGCTCGACCTCGACCCCGAGGCGGTCGAGCGCACGCCGGACCCGGACGCAGAACGGGCAGGCGTCGAAGTGATAGAGCGAGAGGTCAGCGGCTCGGGTCATGGTCTCCCGCTAGGATGGGGGCACATGTCGCCGAACGGAAGCCCCGATGTCCAGCCCTGAGCGCCTCGACCTCTTCGTGATCGGCGGAGGCTCGGCAGGCGTCCGGCTCGCCCGCACCGCCGGGGCGCTCGGCGCCCGGGTCGCCATGGCCGAGCAGGACCGCCTCGGCGGCACCTGCGTGAACGTGGGGTGCGTGCCGAAGAAGCTCCTCGTCCACGGTGCCCACGTCGCCCACGACCTCGCCGACGCCGCCGGGTTCGGCTGGCACATCGAGGGCGCCCGCTTCGACTGGGCCACCCTGCGAAAAGGGCAGGAGGCGGAGGTCGCGCGGCTGAACGGCGTCTACCGGCGCATCGTGTCGCAAGCGGGCGTCGACATCCTCGACGGGCGGGCGACCCTCGAGGGCCCCCACGCGGTCCGCGTCGATGGGCGCCTCGTGCACGCGGAGCACATCGCCATCGCCACCGGGGCCGTGCCGCATCGGCCCTCGTTCCCCGGGGCGGAGCTCGCCCTCGTCAGCGACGACTGCTTCGTGCTGCCGCGCCTGCCCGCGTCGTTGCTCGTGGTCGGCTCGGGCTACATCGCCCTCGAGTTCGCGGGGATCTTCGCGGCGCTGGGCGTCGAGACCACGCTCGCCGTCCGTGGCTTTCGCGTCCTGCCCCGCTTCGACCCCGAGGTCTCGGCGTTCGTGAGGAGCGAGATCGAGAAGAAGCACGTCCGCGTGAAGACCGGCCGCGAAGTGGTCCGGCTCGAGCCCCGGAGCGACGCGCTCTGCGCCACCTTCGACGACGGCAGCGAGCACCGGGCCGAGCAGGTGCTGCTCGCGGTCGGCCGCACGCCCAACGTCGCGGGGCTCGGTCTCGAGTCGATGCCGCTGCCGAGGAGCGCCGCCGGCGCCATCCTGCGCGATGCGGAGTTCCGCACCGGGGTCCCGTCGATCCGCGCGCTGGGGGACGTCACGGGCGGGATGCAGCTGACGCCCGTGGCCCTCGCCGAGGGGACCGCGCTCGCGCACACCCTCTTCGGAGGGCGCGGTCCGGTGGCCGTCGATCACGAGACCGTGCCGACGGCCGTGTTCTCGATGCCGGAGGTCGCGTCGGTCGGGCTGAGCGAGCCTGAAGCGGCCGCGCGGGGCGGCGCGCTCCGGATCTACACGACGGACTTCCGGCCCCTCCGCCACACGGTCTCCGGCAGCCCCGAGCGCATGTTCATGAAGCTCGTCGTCGACGACGCGAGCGACCGCGTGCTCGGCGCCCACGTGGTCGGCGGGGGCGCCGCCGAGATCGTCCAGGGCGTCGCCATCGCGCTCCGTTGCCGGGCCACCAAGGCCCAGTTCGACGCGACGCTGGGGATCCACCCCACCGGCGCCGAGGAGCTGGTCACGATGCGCACCCCGACCCGGCGCGTCGAGGCGAAGGCGCCCTGACGGCTCGACGCGGCGCGGGCCCTCGGGCCCGTCAGCGCGGGCGGGGCGGCGAGGGACGCAGGCGCGACATCACGTGCGCATCGACGAAGGTTCCCCGGCGCGCGGCGAGCGCCCGCAGCACGCCCTCGTCCTCGAACCCGTGGGCGCGGTAGAGGGCGCGGGCGCGGGCGTTGTCGGCGTAGACCTCGAGCTCGACCCGCCGCACCGAGCGGAGCTTGTCGGCCGCCTCGAGGGCGGCCCCGAGGAGCACGGCCCCGAGCCCGAGCCCCTGCATCGAGGGCGCGACCGTCATGCCGAGCCCCACGGTCTCACCGTGAACGCGCGGGAAGAGCGCGACGGATCCGACCACCGCCCCCGCGACCACGGCGACCAGGACCCGGGCCCTCGCCTCGGACGACGAGAGCCGCGCCTCCCACTCGCGAAGGCTCATGAACGGCATGCCGAGCGTGCCCTCCATCGCCGACGGGCTCCGGCCGATCTGCGCGAGCGCGGCCGCGTCTCCCGGCCTGCAGAGCCGCACGAGGATCGACGATGCGGGCAAGGGAGCGCGGCGCACGGGCACGTCGGGCGCCGCACCGAGGGGCTCGGGGCGCACGAAGTTCGGCCGCAAGCGTCCGAGCACGAGGGTCGAGGCCGGCGCGCCGCCCGCCGGCACCGCGGCGCGCTTGGTCACCTCGACCTCGAAGCCCACCGAGCGCCCGAGCCCGAGCGCGCCCTCGTCCTCGCTGGGCACCGAGGCCTCGAGCCGCACGTGCCCCCACCACGCGTCGGACGCCTCGACCAGCGCACCGAGCAAGGTCCGACCGATGCCCTCGCGCCAGCGGGACGGATCGACCACCACCCACACGCGCGCGCCATGACGCATCCGCGGATGCGCGTGTCCGGTCAGCGCGCCGAGCCCCACGAGCGTGGGGCCCTCGAACGCGCCGACGACGGCATCCCGCTCGACCGGAAGCTCGGTCAACCAACGCGCCCATCCGCCGCGCCCCGAGGGACAGCGCGCGGCGGTCACCGGGAGCAGCCGCGCGTGGGCCGCGAGTCGATGCGCGTCCGCCGCGTCGGCGGGCTCGAGGGCCCGCACCGTGATCGGTGTCCGCGGCGCCGGGGGAGCGCCGTCGTGGGCGGGCCGGTCCGGCACGGTTCACGTGCCGCGCTGGACGAGCCCGGGAACCTGCGAGAGCTCGGCGTACAGATGCACGTTCGCCCGGATGGCCTTCTCGAACACCCCGACGTGCATCGACTCGTTCGGGCCGTGCGCGCCGGTCTCGGGGTCCATCACCCCGTTGAGGATCAGCGGCCGATCCCCGTAGCGGCGCCCGAAGAGCGCGACGAACGGGATGGTCCCGCCGACCCCGATCGACAGCAATGGCCGACCCCACGCCCGCTGGTACGCGCGGTCGGCTGCGACGAACGCCTCCCCCTTCGGCGTGTAGAGCCAGCTGAGGCCCGGCGTGCCCCGGCGCGTCACGGTGACCTTCACGCCCCCGGGCGGGTCCGTGTGCAAGGCCCGCTCGACGAGCGCGAGCAGCTCGTCGTGGTGCTGCCCGGGCGCCACGCGCATCGACAGCACGCACGACGCACGTCGCCGAACCGCGTTCTTCTCGCTGCCCGGGCCCGGCAGCGTCGTCGAGAGCACCGTCAGCGCCGGCTGCCTCCACACCCACTCCGCAGGCGGACGGCCCCGATCCGGAAGCGGCGCGACGCCCTCGAGCAGGCGGGCCCCCCGGCGCACCACCTCCGGGCCGAGCGGCACGTCCCATGCGGCCTCTCGCCACGCCGCGGGCACCTCCTGTCGGCCGAGCGCCAGACGGCCGTCCTCGTCCACGAGGCGCGACACCAGCTGCATCATCGCGATGGCCGGGTCCGGCACGAGGTTGCCCCAGAGCCCCGAGTGCACGTCGGAGCCGAGCGACTCGCACGTCAGCTCGATCTCGACGAGGCCGCGGAGCGACACGGTGAGCCCCGGGATCTCGGGCGAGGGATTCTCGCAGTCCGTCAACACCATCACGTCGGACTCGAACGCCTCGGGATATGCGTCCATGAAGCGCTCGAGGTTCGGCGAGCCGATCTCCTCCTCGCCCTCGATGAGCAGGCGCACGTTGCACGGGAGGTCGCCCGCGACCGCGAGCCAGCTCTCGAGCGCCGCGAGGTGCGACACCCATCCGCCCATGTCGTCGGCGCTGCCGCGGGCGTACAAGCGCTCGCCACGGCGCACCATCTCGTGCGGCGGACTCGACCAGTCCTCGCCCTTCACGGGCTGGAGGTCGAGGTGCCCGTACACCAGCACCGTCGGGCGATCGGCCGAGACGATGCGCTCCGCCGCGACGCAGGGCAGCGCCCCGTCGAGCTCCAGCAGGCGCGACGCCGAGAACCCGAGCGCGGCGAGGTCGTCGCGGACGCGCTCGGCCAGCCGCTTCACGTCTCCAGCGTGCGCCGGGTCGCACGAGATCGCAGGAAATCGAAGGTACTCGGCGAGGCGCGCGAGGGTCGCATCGATCGATGCGTCGGCATGTCGGGCGACCTCGGGGGCGCGCGCGGCCAGGGACTCGGAGCTCAGGGTCATGGATACCTCGTGCGGGTTGCGATGCGGGCGGGTCGGGACGGTGCGGCGGTCGCCGTGAGCGCCGACGCGCAGAGGGCGTCAGTCAGCGCGGCAGAGCGTGAACCAGTAGTCGAGCTCCTGATCGCCGCCCTCGTCCTCGCGGGAGGCGCGGCCGATCGACACGTGGTTCGACACCCGGCGCATGAAGTCGCGGGTGCGGTGGTAGACGAGCTTCTGGAGTCCCACCGAGTTGGGGACGACCTTCGGCCAGCCCTCCGGCACCGGGGCATCGGGCACGAGGTGATAGTCGATGACGACCCCGCCACGCGGCGCCCAGAGGTCGTGACCCGCGGTCCGGTACGCGACGAAGTACCCGGGATGCACGAACCACGCGTTGGACGCGTTGTAGCCGAAGAGCCGGCCGTCCTCGCGCTCGGGCTTCACGAAGCGCTTCTCGAAGCGCTGGAAGTACGACGGGCAGAGGATGGTGTTGCGGCCCGGGTGATGGACGGGGGCCATCGACCCGCGCGCGGCAGGCACGAAATGCTCGAGCTCGATCGGCGCGGCGTCCGCCGCGATCTCCCAGAGGCGCGCCTGGACGCGCCCTGGCAGGGCGTTCGCCTCGCGGACCCGGGCCTCCGGCGCAAGCGCGTCGAGATGGGCGGAGATGGACGCCAGGGACGCGGAGGCGTCGATCATGGTGCGGAGGTCGGGGTCGGCCACGGCCGCGCATCATACGCCCTGCGCGCGATTTTTTGACCGGTGTTGCGGCGCTCGTGTAACCCCGGGCGAAGGTGCACCGAGGCCGCGCGCAGACCCGACGAGGCTGCGCGGTGGCGGGCACCGAACCGGAGGTCCCATGCGTCGAACGGGGTCGAGCGTCCTGGCGCTCGTGGTGTCGTGGTCCGTCCTCTGCGCGGCGAGGGCGGTGGGTGACGCGCCGCCCGCGATCGCCGTGGGCGAGATGGCCACGCAGGCGGGCGACCAGCTCAGCGCCGATGCGCTGGGGGATGCGCTCTCGCGGGCGCTGTCCGGCCGCGACGACGTTCGCCTCGCCGCCGACGCGGCGCGCGCGCGCTACGTCCTGCGCGGCTCGATCGTCCGGCTCACGCAGCGCGACGTACAGGACGGCCTCGAGGTGCGATGCGAGGTGTCGCTCGTCGTCTCCGACGCCCGAGGCGGCGCGATCCGCGCGCTGCTCTCGGGGCGCGCAGGGGCGCGCGGGACGAACGATGTCGCCAGGCTCTCCCGGGCCGCCCTCGAGGGCGCCGTGCACGGCGCGCTCCGCCCGCTCGGCGAGCGGCTTCACTGAGCCGGCACGCCCGACGTGTTAGAACTGGCGACGATGGGGGCCCGCCACCAATCCGAGTTGACGCGCGTGTTCGATGCACCGCGTGATGTGATCTGGGCTGTCGTCGCCGACACCAACCGCTGGGACCGCGCCGCCGGCCTCGCCGCCCCGTCCTACCGCTGGGGCCGCGACGGTGAGCGGCTGCTGCGGCACGCGACCGCCTCCGAGCTCGGACTCGAGCTGGCCTGGGTGGAGCCCCCGTACAGCTGGATCGAGGGCGAGTTCGTCGAGGGGGCCCGGGTGTTCACCAAGGGACCTCCGACCGGCGGCGGCTTTCGGGTGACCCTCGCGGGCGAGGCGCCGCAGGTGCGCGTCCACGCCGTCGCGTGGGTCGAAGGACCCGCGTGGGTCGGCTGGCTGCAACGGATGAAGTTCAGCCGCGCCCTCGTGCGTTACTTCGACGCCATCGAGCTCGTCCTTCGTGGACGGGGCGCCGAGGACGCCTCCGAGGAATCCACTCCTGCGGTGGTGCGCGCGCGCGCGGTGCTCTCGACCTCGTTCGATCCCGTCACCTCCGGCGCGCGGACGCCGGCGAACGAGGAGCAGCTCGCGCGCCGCGCCGCGGCGCTGGAGCGCATGCCCGTCGACACGCTGCTCGCGGCGCGCCTGACGACGTGGATCCGGACGCGGCCCGACGAGGAGGTCGCGCAGCTGCGCCCCTTCGAGCTCGCCCGGCTCTGGGGCGTGAACCGCCGCTCGCTCCTGCGCGTGTTCCTGCACGCGACGCGCGCGGGGCTCACGGATCTGACCTGGCAGGTGAACTGCCCGGTGTGCCGCGTCGCTGCGCGGCTCGACGCGGAGCTGAGCGCCATCGACGGCAAGGCCCACTGCGCGGCCTGCGAGATCGACTACGAGGTCGACTTCGCGCAGCACATCGAGGCCGTGTTTCCGGTCAACCCGGCGGTCCGCCCCGTGAGCCCCCAGCTCTACTGCGCGTCGTCCCCCGCGTTTCTGCCGCACGTCTTCGCGCAGCTGCGCCTCGCGCCGGTCGAGTCTCGCACCGCGGCCGTGACGCTGCCGCCCGGGCCCCTGCACTTGCGCACGCTGTGGACGAGGCGCACCGCGAGCGTGGACGTCGGCGCAGCGCGTCCGGCCGTGCTGAGGGTGCGCATCACCGGGGAATCCATCGTCGTGACCGAGGAAGGGCAGAGCCCACGGTCCGGACCGACGGCGCTGACCGTCGAGAACGAGACCGATCGGGAGGCCGTCATCCTGCTCGAGCGCAGCGCGTGGAACGCCGAGCAGGTGCTCGGCACCGTCGTCGCGTCGATGCCCGAGTTCGGCGACCTGTTCGGCACCGAGGCGCCGGCCGCGGGCATGGAGCTGAGGGTCGGTCACATCGCGCTGCTCTTCAGTGATCTCACGGGGAGCACCGCCCTCTACGAGCGCGAAGGGGATGCCCGGGCGTTCGCCCTGGTCGAGGAGCACTTTCGAGCGGTGCGCGTGATCGTGGAGGCGCGTGGCGGCGCGGTCGTCAAGACGATGGGGGACGCGGTGATGGCGTCGTTCGCGTCGACCGAGGACGCCGTCGACGCCGCGCTCTCGATGATCCGCACGCACGACGAGGCCTTCCGAGGGCGGGGCATCGGCGTGAAGGTCGGGGTCCACGGGGGCGCCTGCCTCGCCGTGCGCGCCAACGAGCGCCTCGACTACTTCGGAGGGGCCGTCAACACGGCCGCACGCTTGCAGGCGCAGGCCGCCCCGAGCGAGGTCGTGATCATGCGCGACCTGGCCGCGCAGCCGGGGGTGTCGAGGCGCATCGCCCCCCATTCGCGTCGCGATTTCGACGCCAACCTCAAGGGCATCGCGGGCACGCAGGAGCTGGTCGGCGTCCGGGTGGGCGGGGCCGACGAGGCGCCTTGAGCGGGACCTCGGCGCGGCCCCGACGGCGCAGCGACAGCGCCCCGGTCCGGGTGTCCCGTCAGGCCTCGGTCGTGCGGCCGAGCGCGCGATCGACGATCGGACGCAGCTCGCCCGCCTGGTACATGTCGCGCACGATGTCGCATCCTCCGACCAGCCGCCCCTGCACGTAGAGCTGCGGGAAGGTCGGCCAGTTGGCGTAGTCCTTCATGCCCTGGCGCAGCTCGGCGTCGGCCAGGATGTTCACGGCGTGGAAGTCGGCGTCCACCCGCTTGAGGACCTCGATGACGGTCGCCGAGAACCCGCACTGCGGGAAGCTCTTGGTGCCCTTCATGAAGAGCACGACCGGGTGCGCGTCGAGGAGGGTCTGGATGCGCGCGCGAAGGGTCTCGTCCATGGTCGCTGTCTCCGTCACTTCGTCTGGGCCCGGGCCCACGCCTCGGGCGTGTAGGTGGAAAGCGCCAGCGCGTGGACCGGGCCGGCCATCAGCTCGCCGAGGGCGCGGTAGACCGCCTGGTGCTGCTCGATGCGGGTCATCGTCGCGAAACACGGCGCCACGACGGTGGCCTGATAGTGGTCCTTCGAGCCCGTCAGGTCCTCGAGCGTGAGGTGCTCCAGGTCGGCGAACGCCGCCCGGATCTTCTGCTCCACGATGTTCGGCTCGACCATGATTGCTCTGCCTCCGTGCGCCCGTTCCCCGCACTCCAGGCGGGGACTCTGCCCGATCGAAGAGGGACGCCCCCGGGGTCGCCCCGACGGCGACCACCCCTGCGCGGGAGTCGCGGCGGAGGCATGCGGCCCTCGTCCGCCCTCGTCAAGCGCTACGCTGCCGCGATGGCAGGCCCGTCGGAGCCCCACCCCGGCCACGTCGAAGCGACGCTGCGTGCGCTCCGGCGACGGGTCTTCGCGGCCGACGCGTCCTCGCTCCCGGCCCCCCAGGGCGCGCTCGTGGTCGCGGCGCGCTTCGCCTGGCTCACGGTGGATGGCTTCTTTCTCGAGCGTCTCGAGACCCAGGCCGCGTCGCTCGCGTACATGACGCTGCTCGCGACCGTGCCCGCGCTCGCCCTCGCGTTCGCGCTCGCCGACGTGTCCGGTGCGACGGCGCTGCTGCTCGACGGCACCGTCGTTCCCTTCCTGGCCGGCGCGCTCGGCGACCCCGCCGACCCCACGCTCCCCGACGGCGTGCGCGCCCTCCGGGAGACGGCCGATGCGCTGCTCGCGCTCGTCCGCACCACGCACGTCACGGGCCTCGGCGCGGCCGGGCTCATCACCTGCGGCTGGGCGCTGCTGCGGGTCGTTCGCGGCGTCGAGGGGGCGTTCGCACGGATCTTTCGCGCGCCCGTCGGACGTCGCTCGCTGGGGCAACGGATCCGGGCCCTGCTGTTCGCCGCCGTCACGATGCCCCTCGGTCTCGGCTATGCGGTGACCACCGCGACGCTCTCTCACGGCACCTACGCCGAGCGCTGGACGGTCTCGCTCCTGCCGTACGAGCCGCTGCGCGCCGTGACCCTCTTCGCCGCGCCGCCGCTGGTCGTGTGCCTGACCCTCTTCGGGCTCTACCGCACGGTCCCGAGCGCGAAGGTGCCCGCGCGTTCGGCCTGGCTCGGCGCGGGGACGGCGGCCCTCGCGTGGTACGCGCTGCAGCTGCTGCACATCCGACTCCAGGTGAGCCTGGCGCGCTGGAACGCGATCTACTCGGGCTTCGGGGCCTTCCCGATCCTGCTGATGTCGGTCCGCGCCTCGTGGGTGCTCGTGCTGCTCGGGGCGCGCTCCGCCGCGATGCACGCGCGCGGACGGTTGCTGCACGACGCGCGACGACCCCGCAACGCCTGAAGGCACGGTCGTTCGATCACGCCGTCGTTCGGTGGCACTGCAGTTCCTTGGCGCTGCAGTTCGGCGCGCCGAGGGTCAGCGACTCAGAGGCTCAGCCCGGGCCCGCGCGCCTCGCAGCCGAGGCCGAGCGTCCCATCGTCTCCGACCTCGACGCGGGGCCCCTCGGTGCCCATGCCTCCGACGAAGGGATCCGAAGCGAGCAACAGGTGGGTGTCGA
>CAIKNO010000653.1 GCA_903828805.1 uncultured Sandaracinus sp.
CTGCGGGAGCTGGGCGCGGTCGCCTCCCATCCCCTCGAGGCGCTTCGCGGCGCACGTTTCGCGCGATGAGCGGCGGCGGCACGCTCGTTCGCTCGGCGCCCCGCGCCGAGGCGGTGGCCGTGCTCGGGGTGCAGGTCGGCGCACAGCGCTTCGTGGTGCCGGTGGCCGACGTGCGAGAGGTCGCCCTCGCGGCACCGCACGAGGTACGGGTGATCGAGGGGCGCTCGCTCTGGACCCTGCGGAGCGCGTCGGTTCCGCTGGTGTCGCTCGGGCGCCTCTTCGGGCTCGAGGCGCGCCCGTCGTCGCGATCACGCGTCGTCGTGGTGGGCGAGGAGGACGCGCGGGTCGGTCTGGAGGTCGACTCGGTCGAGGGCTGTCTCGAGCGGCCGCTCCTGCCCCTCGGGACCCGGCTGCTCGGCACGCGCTGGTTCGGAGGGGCCGCGCTCGACGACGCGGGCGGCCTCTCGTTGGTGCTCGACGTCCCCTCGCTCGCCCAGGCCGCGCGCTCGGGCGCCGCGTGGGAGGCCGCCTCTCCATGACGTCCTCCCGTCCGTCCCACGCGGTGGTCCTGCGAGGCCAGAGCGGCTCGGGGTCCGCTGGCTTCGATCGGCACTTCGAGGACGTGCTGGTCTTCGAGCTCGATCCCGAGGACGGCGGCGCGCCCGGCTTGTGGGCGCTCCCGATCGATGCGGTCGAGGAGGTGGTCCCGTGGCGCGCGTCCACGCCCGTCCCATGCGCCCCCCGCGAGGTGGTCGGTGTGATGTGGGCGCGCGGGCGTGCGGTGACGATCGTCGACGTGCGTCCGTGCCTCGGACTGCCTGGCGTGCCGCCGACGCGGAGGGCGCGGATCGTCTTCACGTGGGCGGACGGGGAGCTCGTCGGGCTGCTCGTCGATGCGGTGCGCGGGGTGGTGCGGATCGAGGCGGGGATGGTCGAATCCGCTCCGCTCGCCCTCGGCCCGACCCGTCGGGCGGCCCGGGCCCTCGCGCGCGTTCCGGCGTCGCGCGTGCAAGCGGGTGCGCGTCGGGATCTCGACCGCACCGACAGCGGAGGCCGCGTGCTGGTCGTGGTGCTCGAGCCCGGGGCCCTCGAGACGCGATGACCGCCATCAAGATCTGCGGGCTGACCCGGGTGCAGGATGCCGAGCGCGCGCTCGACCTCGGGGTCGAGGCCCTCGGCATCAATCTCTGGGAGGGCAGCCGGCGCTGGTGCGACCCGTTCGTCGCAGGACGGATCGTCGAGGCCGCGCGTGGGCGTGCGCGGGTCGTCGCCGTCACGGTGGACGCGTCCGACGCGCAGCTCGGCCGCATCCGCGGAGAGGTCGGCATCGAGTGGCTCCAGTTCCATGGCGACGAGCCCCCCGAGCGGGTGCGGGCGTTCTTGCCGCAGGCGTTCTGCGCGGTGCGTGCGGAGGGCCGCGAGGGGCTGCGGGCGGCGATCTCGGCGCCGGGGATCGAGGTGCTGGTCGACGCGTCCGTTCCCGGACAGAAGGGGGGCACCGGGGTGCTCGCCGACTGGGCCCTCGCCGCGCAGGTCGCGCGGGCCCGGCCCCTCTGGCTCGCGGGCGGGCTCACGCCCGACAACGTGGCGGACGCGGTGCGGGCGGTTCGCCCGATGGGCGTGGACGTCGCGGGCGGCGTCGAGTCCGCCCCAGGCGTGAAGGACCCGGAGCGCCTCGCGGCCTTCGTCCGCGCCGTCCGCGCGAGCGCTCTCCGCTGAACGCCGATGTCGTCGCGTCAGCCGCGCAGCGAGCGGACGAGCGCCGCGCCGGCCGCGATGCCCCCCTCGTGCATCGCCTGCACGATGGCGCTCCCGACCACGACCGCATCGACGAAGGGGGCCACGCGCGCCACGTCGTCGCGGGTCTTGATGCCGAACCCGAGCGCGACCGGACGTCCGGTCCTCTCGCGGACCGCCTGCGCGCGCACGGCCGCACGCGCGAGGTCGGCTCCGCCCGCGCCGGTCACCCCGGCGACCGAGATGCAGTACACGAACGAGGTCGCCACCTCGGCGGCGCGCGCGATCCGGGCGTCGGTGCTCGTCGGGGCGACGAGCGGCACCCAGTCGAGCCCCGCGGCGACCACGGGGTCGCGGAGCGTCGCGGATTCCTCGGGCGGAAGGTCCACGGTCAGGAGTCCGTCGACGCCGGCCTCGCGCGCCTCGGCGGCGACCCGCGCCGCGCCCCGCGCATGCAGCGGGTTGTAGTAGCCGAAGAGCACGATCGGCACCGCGGTGCGGATCCGCGCCGCCTGCACCATGTCGAGGGCGCGCCGCAGCGTCGTGCCCCGGGCGAGGGCCCGTTCGCTCGCCCGCTGCAGGACGGGGCCGTCGGCGCTCGGATCGCTGAACGGCACGCCGAGCTCGATGACGTCGGCGCCGGCGTCGGCGAGCGCGACGATGGCGTCGGGGGTGGTGTCGGGATGCGGGTCGCCCGCGCAGAGGTACGCGACGAGCGCCGGCCGATGGGCTGCGCCGGCCTGCGTCAGGGCGGCGGTGAGGCGCGACATCAGCGCCCCCCGGCCTTCGCGGCGAGCGCGTCGCCGATCGTGACCAGGTCCTTGTCGCCCCGGCCGCTCAGCGAGACGAGCACGCGCGAGCCGGGGGCCTCCTCGCCGCGCGTCCGCAGCCATGCGAGCACGTGGCTCGTCTCGAGCGCCGCGAGGATCCCCTCGGTCCTCGCCAGGAGCTGGAACCCCTCGAGGGCGTCGTCGTCGTCGATGGCCACGTAGCGCGCCCGGCCGCTGTCCCGCAGCCACGCGTGCTCCGGACCCACGGCCGGGTAGTCGAGCCCGGCGCTGATGGAGTGCGCCTCGACGACCTGGCCATCGTCGTCCTGCAGCACGTACGTCCGCATGCCGTGCAGCACCCCCACGCGGCCCGCCGTCAGCGTCGCGGCGTGCTGGCCGCTCCCGAGGCCGTGGCCCGCGGCCTCGACGCCGACCAGCTCCACCCCGGGATCGTCGAGGAACGCGGCGAAGAGACCCATCGCGTTCGAGCCACCGCCGACGCACGCGGCGACCGCGTCGGGCAGCACGCCGTTCGCCTCGAGGAACTGGGCCCGCGCCTCGTCGCCGATGATCCGCTGGAAGCCGCGCACGATCGTCGGGTACGGATGCGGACCGGCGACCGAGCCGACGCAGTAGTACGTGTCCTCCACGTTCGTGACCCAGTCGCGCAGGGCCTCGTTCATCGCGTCCTTCAGCGTCCGCGATCCGCTCTCGACGGGGATGACCCGCGCGCCGAGCAGCGTCATCCGCTGCACGTTGGGGGCCTGCCTTCGCACGTCCTCGGCGCCCATGTACACGTCACAGCGCAGACCCAACAGCGCGCACGCGCTCGCGGTCGCCACGCCGTGCTGCCCGGCGCCGGTCTCCGCGATGACGCGGGGCTTGCCCATCCGTCGGGCGAGCAGCACCTGCCCCACGGTGTTGTTCACCTTGTGCGCCCCGGTGTGACAGAGGTCCTCGCGCTTGAGCCACACGTCGCAGCCCACCGCGCGCGAGAGCCGGACCGCGTGGAAGATCGGCGTCGCGCGGCCGACCCAGTACGAGAGGAGCCGCTGCCGCTCGGCCTCGTGCTCCGCATCCGCGCATGCTTCGGTGTACGCGCGCTCGAGCGCATCGAGCGCCGGCACGAGCGTCTCGGCGACGAAGCGTCCTCCGAAGGGACCGAAGCGGCCGGGGGTAGTGGACTCCATCCCGCCGTTCTAGGCGCAGGCTCCGGGGTCGTCGAGCCAGCGGGCGTGACGGCGAAGCGGGGACGCCCCGCCTCTTGCCCTGCGCCGCGCGGGCGGCATGCTCGGGGCCATGACGATTCGAAAGATCGCCCAGATCGGGCACCCCGTCCTGCGGCAGGAGGCCCGGGCGCTCTCCGAAGCGGAGCTCGCGCTGCCGGAGACGCAGCGGCTGATCGACGACCTGATCGAGACGATGCGCGACGCCAACGGCGCAGGCCTCGCCGCGATCCAGATCTTCGAGCCGGTGCGCCTCTGCGCCATCGAGGTGCGCGACAACCCGCGCTACCCGTACAAGCCGAAGATCCCGCTGACGGTGCTGGTGAACCCTCGCATCGAAGCGCTCTCGGACGAGACCTTCCTGAACTACGAAGGCTGCCTGAGCGTGCCCAACCTCCGCGGCCGTGTGCGGCGCTTCGCGCACGTCCGCGTGCAGGCGTGGAACCGGGACGGAAGCCCGTTCGAGCGCGTGGTCCGGGGCATCTCGGCGGGGACGTTCCAGCACGAGGTCGACCACCTCGACGGCCGCATCTTCATCGACCGCGTCGAGGATCCGAGAACGTTCTCCACGTGGGAGAATTTCGAGCGGCACCACCAGGCGGACTTCGTGGCCTACGTGAAGGAGATCGTCGCCCGGCACGGAGAGTGAACGGCGTTCACGAATCGGGCGAAGCGAGCCGGCGGCGCCGAGTACCCCGTGCCGGGTCGCTTCGCGTCCGCCCTCCTTCGGAGCCCGTCAGCCTTCCGCCTTGCGGGACTCGAGGTCCTCCCAGCGCGTCATCTGCGTCTCGAGGCGGGCCCTCAGCGCCTCGAGCGACGCCAGCATCGCCGGGACCTCCGCGCCGCGCTGGGCGTAGACCCCCGGGTCCGCGAGCGTCGCCTCGAGGGTCGCGGCCTCGGACTCGCCGGCCTCGATGAGGCCCACGATCGACTCGAGCTCGCGCTTCTCCGCGAAGCTCAGACCCTTCTTGCGCGCCCTGGCCTCGGGGGCCTTCGCGGCGATGGGCGCCGCGCGGACCGCGGCCTCGGCCACCTCGTCCTGCTGCCGCGCGTCCTCCTGGGCCCTCAGGGACTTCCACGTGGAGTACGACCCGGCCCAGCGGCGCACGACGCCATCCCCCTCGAAGGCCAGGATCGCCGTGGCGACCCGCTCGAGGAACCAGCGATCGTGCGTCACCACGAGCGCGGTGCCCTCGAAGTCCGAGAGCATCTCCTCGAGCGCGGCCAGGGTGGGGGCGTCGAGGTCGTTGGTCGGCTCGTCGAGCACGAGCAGGTTCGCGCTCTCGAGCAGCATCCGCGCGAGGAGCACCGCGCGCGCTCGCCGCCCGAGAGCGCCCCGACCGGCTGCCGCTGCTGGTCGGCGTCGAAGAGCATCCGCTCGAGGTAGCTCACCAGCTCCATGCGGCGTCCGCCCCAGTCGACGTAGCGCGCGTTCGGGGCGACGTTCTCGGCGACGCTGGCCGCCATGTCGAGGCCGCCGCGGTGCTGATCGAGGTAGGCGACCTTGATGCTCGATCCGCGGACGATGGTGCCCTCGGCCGGCTCGAGCTGCCCGAGCAACGCCCGGAGCAGCGTGCTCTTGCCGCACCCGTTCGGGCCGACGATGCCGATGCGCTCGCCCTTGGTCAGCGACAGGTCGAGACCCTTCACGAGCCTCCGGCCTCCGATGTCGAGCGACACGCCGTTCAGCTCCACGATGGTGCGCCCCGTGCGCGTGGCGTCCATCGAGAGCTCGACGCCGCGCTCCCTCGCCGGCGGAGTGTTCGCGATCACCTTCTCGGCCCGGTGGATCCGGGCCTTCTGCTTGCCGGTCCGCGCGGCGGGCGTCCGGCGAAGCCAGTCGAGCTCGCGGCGCAGCAGGTTCTGCCGGTTCGCCTCGGCGCGCTGCTCGAGGCCGGCGCGCTCCGCCTTCGCCTCGAGGTACTCCTCCCAGCCGCCCTCGTAGTCGTGCATCGCGCCGCGCTCGAGCTCGAGCGTGCGGGTGACGACCTGGTTCAGGAACCAGCGGTCGTGCGTGACGAGCAGCACCGCGCCCTGGAACGAGCCCGCGAGGTACTTCTCGAGCCACTCGATGGTCTCGACGTCCAGATGGTTCGTCGGCTCGTCGAGGATCGCCAGGTCGGGTCGCGACACGAGCAGGCGGGCCAGCGCGACCCGCCGCCGCTCCCCGCCGGACATCGAGGTCACCTTCGCGTCGAGCCGCAGGATCCCGAGGTGCTGGAGCATCGCGCGGGCCTCGTGCTCGCGGTCCCATCCGCCGAGCCGATCGATCGCGTGGGCGGCCTGCGAGAGCGCGTTCAGCGCCGCGTCTCCGCCCTCGCCGCGGGCCAGTCGCTCGCTGGCCTCGGCGTGCGCCTGCCGGGCCTCTCGCCACTCCGAGAGGCCCTCGAGCACCGCGTCGAGCGCGCCCGGATCGCCTTCGAACGTCGGCTCCTGCGAGAGGTACAGGACCTTCGCCCCGCGCCGCAGCGAGAGCTCTCCGACGTCCGCGGTGTCGAGCCCTGCGAGGATGCGGGCGAGCGTGGACTTGCCGCACCCGTTGGGGCCGACGAGCCCGACCCGCTCTCCCTCCTCGAGCGTCAGCGAGACCCCCCCGAGGAGCGTGCGCGTGCCGAGGGACTTCTGGAGCGAGCGGGCGTCGAGCACGGGCATGGGAGGCGCAGCCTAGCAGCGCCGGGCCGCGGCGCTCCGCCTCAGCCCTCGTCGTCGTTGCGGGACTTGCCGAACACCTTCGAAAAGGCGGGCACGGAGCGCGTGAGCCACACGTTGCCGCCGATGACCGAGCCCTGCCCGATGACCGTGTCGCCGCCGAGGATCGTCGCGCCCGCGTAGATGGTCACGCCGTCCTCGAGGGTGGGGTGCCGCTTGTGCTGCTGGGCGCGGTTCGCGACGCTGAGCGCGCCGAGGGTCACGCCCTGGTAGAGCTTCACGTCGTCGCCGATGACGCAGGTCTGTCCGATCACGACGCCGGTGCCGTGATCGATGAAGAAGCGCTCGCCGACCCGCGCCCCGGGGCTGATGTCGATGCCCGTCCTGCTGTGGGCGTGTTCGGTGATGATCCGCGGCAGCAAGGGCACCCCCGCGCGCTCGAGCCGGTGCGCGATGCGTTGCGCGGTGATGGCCTCGATCGACGGGTAGCTGAAGACGACCTCCTCGATCGAGCGCGCGGCGGGGTCGCCCTCGAACGCAGCCCGCACGTCGCCGTCGAGGACGCGGCGCAGCTCCGGAAGGGCGCGGAACAGGGCCAGCACGGCCTCCTCGCCCTCCGGCTTCGCCCCCTCGAGGCGGCCGGTGAGGCGCTCGTAGGCGAGGGCGCGTTCGGTCTGCTCGACGAGGCCGTGGTACGCCGCGTAGAGGTGCTCGGACACGGTCTGCCGGAGGTTGTCGCGGCCGAGCGGGCGGGTGCTGTAGAAGCCCGCGTAGAGGGCGTGCTTCAGGTGGTTGTAGGCCTCGACCACCGCGCGCTTGCTCGGCAGCGCCGCGCTCTCGAGGGTGTCGATGGCGAGGGCCCCCGAGTAGCTCTCGAAGACCCCGTCGATCGTCGCCTCGAGCTCGCGGTATCGCCTCGGTTCGCTCGCCATCCGCCTCGTGTCCTCGCGCTGCGGCACGCCCATCGACCGCGGCGCAACCCTAGCCGGGACGCGGTCCCGTGGCGAGGCGTCGGCCCGCCGGGGCGGATCCCGGTGGGCCTCAGTTTCCGAGCACGATCGTGCGGGCGCCGCGCGCTTCGAGCAGCGTCTTCACGCGGGCTTGCTGCTCGCCTTGAACGACGATCTCCTCCCCCTCGACGGTCGCGCCGCAGCCGAGCGCCGTGCGGAGCTCGCGGGCCAGCGAGGCCAGGCCCTCCGGGTCCATGCGCACGCCGGCGATGGTGGTGACCGCCTTGCCGCCGCGGCCCTTCTTCGAGCGCGCCACGACCACCTTGCCGCTGAACGGACCGGGCCCCGGCCGGGGCGCGGCCTCGGGTTGCAGCGCGGGCGCGGGTCCTTGCGGCAGCGTGGTCGCGAGCGCCGCGAGCGACGCGAACGGGGAGGACCTGGGGGGCTCCTTGGCCATCTCCGCGTTCTCGCACGAAGTGGTGCGCCGTGGGTCTCAGAATCCGAAGCCGACGCCTCCGAGCGCGCCCCAGACCGGGGTGTCGCGGAGCCAGGTCGGATGGAGCTGCGCGGACACGACGACCGGCCCGAGGTTCAGGGCCACGCGGGCGTCGATCCCGAAGAGCGGCAGGCCGTCGAAGCAGCCCGTGCCCGTGTCGCAGCCCCACGCGAGATCCGCCGAGGGGCCGATGCCGAGGTGCAGCACGCCGACGTGCCCGCCGAGCAGCACGCTGTTCCACAGCAGGCCCTGCACCGTCCCGCCGTTCGGGCCCGAGAGCACGGAGCCCACGAGTCCCGAGAACTGAGCGAACATCTCGAACGCGTCGGCTTCGAAGCCGAGACGGAGCTGCGCCCCGCCGACGGCTCCGTCCGGCGTGCCCGCGAAGCCGCCGCCCACCGCGGACAGGCCTCCGACGAACGACTGGGCCTCGGCACGGGCGGGGGGGCCCGCGACGAGGCCGACGGTCGCGAGGGCGAAGGTGAGCACGGTCGGGAGCCAGGAGCGGTGTCGGCGCGGCATCGAGGGACCTCCGGGGGGGGCGGGGTCCGGAGCGGACCCGCACGGGCGACGAGCGCCCGCCGGCGGCACTTAGCAAGCATCGCGCCGTCGCGCCCTGGCTCGAAACGATGAAGGAACTCGAGCGGCTCGTGGGCTCGAGCGCGAAGGCGAGAACCGGAGGTCACACCGTCCGGAACCGAAGGTCCCGCCCGAGCACGGGTGTGGCCGGGTGCGTCGAGGCACGCTGGGGCGTCGCGCGGCCACACCGTGGCGGGCGCTGCGTTCAGCGCCTCGGACCCTTGGGGGCCAAGGACTGCGCGGCCGCACGGGCCACGGCCTCGCGGACGGCGTCGTTGCCGATGCTCGCGAGCGCGCGCGCGACCGACTCCGGCAACTCGTGGAGCGCGAGCGGTGGGGACGCCGGCGCGACCGGCGCGGCACCAAGGGGGCGCGGCGGCAACGGACCGCTCTGGACCCGGACCTTGCCGGGATCGAGCCCCGGCACCGCGGCCGCGAGCGCCTCGAGGTAGCGGGGCAGCAGCATCACCAGTTCCTGCGCCCACGCGCTCGACGCGGTGTGGATGACGAGCGCGCCCCGCACGATCTTGGCGGGCCGGGCGTTCTTCGAGATGCGCGCCGGCAGGTGGGCCTCCCACCACGCCAGCGCCCGCACGAGCCGGAGCTCCTCGGGCTCCTTCGACGGGTAGACGCGCGGCACGAGCTCCGCGATCGAGGCGAGGCCTCGAGGGGCCTTCGAACGTCGTCCCGGTCGGCGCATCGACGCGAGGCTAGCAGCACTCGAACGGGCGCGTTGCCCCCGTCGCGTCGGGCGCGTCATGCTCGCGCGGGGCCTCGTCGCCCCGGGGTGTGTGCCGATGCAGATCACCGTCCGCTATCCGTTCGGCTCCGACCGTGTCGTCCTGCGCACCGCGCTCGACTGGGAGCGCGACGTCGCCCCGATCGAGCACGGTCCGGCGCACGCGGTGTTCGACGTGCCCATCGACGGAGTGCACCTCGCGCTCAAGCCGTGCCTCGTGCGCGACGACGGCCTGCACTGGTGCCGCGGCAGCGACTACGTCCTGAGCCGGCACGAGCCGGATCCCGAGATCTGGCCGTATTTCTTCTCCCCGGAACAAGGGGCCGTGGGCGAGGAGAGGTCGTTCCCGCGGGAGGGCGCAGCCCACGCGGTGCGGGTCTATCTGCCGCCGGGATACGACGAGAACACGCTGAGGACCTACCCGGTCCTCTACATGCAGGACGGCCGCAATCTCTTCCATGCCCACGAGGCCTTCGGCGGCGCCGAGTGGAAGGTCGACGAGTCGATGGACCGACTCGACCGCATGAACGCGGTCCGGAAGGTGATCGTCGTCGGGGTCGCGCCCATCGACCGGATGCGCGACTACACCGCGGACGGCTGCGCGGCGTACGGGGCGTTCCTCGTGGGCACCATCAAGCCGGCGATCGACGCCGCCTTCCGGACCCGGACCGACCCCCGGCAGACCGTGGTGATGGGCTCCTCGCTCGGAGGCGTCGTGTCCCTCCACCTCGCGTGGCAGCACCCCGAGGTCTTCGGCAACGCCGCGTGCCTGTCGAGCACGTTCGGCCACCGCGACGACCTCTACCAGCGCATCTCGACCGAGCCGCGGAGGAACGTGCGGATCTACCTCGACAGCGGATGGCCCCGCGACAACTTCGATGCCACCAATGCGATGCGCGACCTGCTCGTGCACCGCGGCTACCGCCTCGGGATCGACCTGATGCAGTTCAGCTTTCCGGAGGGCACCCACCACGAGGGCTCGTGGGGTGACCGGGTGCACCTGCCCTTCCAGTTCTTCTTCGGCCGCGCGTGGTCCGCTGCGGCGCGGGCGGGCACCGAGGCCCCTGTTCCGGTCACGCGAGGGACCCCGTGAAACCGTCGCCGGCATGGGACTTCCGGGATCGGATGGGCTAACACAGGGCCGCATGGACCCGCAGCGCACGGCCGAGGCGGGCGGCCCGTCGACCGGAGCGGCGCCGAGGGAAGCGACCGGTGCGTCGGCCGATCTTCCCGCGCCCGGCGACGTGGCCCGACGCCTCGAATTGCTCGCGGCCGTCGCGCGGCGAACCGGCATCGCGATCGTCGTGACCGACGCTGCGGCCCGTATCGAGTGGGTCAACGAGGGCTTCACCCGGCTCACCGGCTACCCGTTCGAGGAGGCCCTCGGCCGGCGTCCCAAGGACCTGCTCCAGGGGCCCGACACCGACCCCGACACGCGCGCCGTCATGTCCGCGGCGATCGCGGCCGGTGCGCCCTTCGACGTCGTGGTGCTCAACCACGACCGCGCGCAACGCCAGTACTGGGTCCGCATCGAGGCCGAGCCGACGCGCGATGCCGGAGGCGCCGTCAACGGATACATCGCCCTCGAGACCGACGTCACCCGGCAGCGCATCGCCGAGGGACGAGAGCAGGTCAGCAAGCGCATCGGCGACCAACTCCTGTCGTGCGGGTCGGTGGACGACGCCGCCCGGATCGTGGTGCAGGAGCTCGTGCGCACCCTCGACGTGCGGGCCGCGCAGGCATGGATCGTCGAGCCGGGCATGCCGCTCCTGCGCTACCTCGTCGGTGCGCGGGCGCACGAGGAAGGACAGGCGTGGCTCGAGGCCTCGGCGGCGAACGCGTTCGGCCGAGGTTCGGAGTGGGTGGTCGGGGTGGGCGCGCCGGGCGTCGCGTGGGGTACCGGGGCCGCCTGCAAGCGCACCGACTTCTGGCAAGAGGACGCGAACGGCCGCCTGTCGCGGCGCGCCAAGGCGGCCCAGCAGGCGGGGATCCGCACCGTGTGCGCGGTCCCCGTGCTCGGCCCCGACGGCGTGGTGGCCGTCCTCGAGATCGGCGGCTCGCACGCGTATCCCGGGTACGAGGAGCTCCCCTCGCTCATCGAGCGCGTGGGCCTGCAGCTCGGCGCGTTCATCGCGCAGGACCGCAGCCGCAAGGCCTTCGAGGGCGTGTTCCGTCACAACCCCGAGGCGCTGCTCGTGATCGACGGGGCGGGCTGCGTCTCGAGCGACAACGCCCGCGCGAGGGCCCTCTTCGGCGAGGCGCGCGGCCGGCGTCTCGAGGACCTGCTGGTGGGCGGGACCGCGTTCCTGACGGACCACGCCGCGGGGCCTGGCGAAGGACCTGTCCTGCACACCTGCGAGGCGCGGGGGCTCGCCGGGGTGGTCTTCCCCGCCGAGTTGACCGTGGCGACGACCGCCGCCGGCGGGGCGCCGACGCGCATCGTCTCGGTCCGGGACCTGAGGGAGCGGATCGAGGCCCAGGAGCGCTTGCAGGCGAGCGAGCTCCGGTACCGGGCGTTGAACGCCGAGCTCGAGGCCCGCGTCGTGTCGCGCACCGTCGAGCTCGCTGCCGCGCGGGACGCGGCCGAGTCGGCGACCCGCGCGAAGAGCGCGTTCCTCGCGAACATGAGCCACGAGATCCGCACGCCCCTGAACGCGATCCTCGGGCTCTCGCACCTCGGCTTGCAGACGGAGCTCGACCCGCGCCAGCGCGAGTACCTCGAGAAGACCCAGCAGGCTGCGCGCAACCTGCTCGGCATCGTGAACGATGTGCTCGACCTCTCGAAGATCGAAGCGGGCGCCCTCGTCGTCGAGCAGGCCCCCTTCGTGCTCCGGCCCGTGGTGATGCAGGTCGAGTCGATGCTGGGCAACGCGGCCCGCGGCAAGGGGCTCGCGCTCCAGACCTTCGTGGACGACGACGTGCCGGAGGTCGTGGTCGGCGACGCCCTTCGGCTCGGCCAGGTGCTGCTCAACCTCGCGGGCAACGCCGTGAAGTTTACCGCGCAGGGCAAGGTCGAGATCCGGGTGTCGAGGCGTGGTTCGGAGGCCGGTGAGGTCGAGCTCGAGTTCGACGTGCGGGACACCGGCATCGGGCTCGACGCCGACGAGATCGGCCGCCTCATGCAGCCCTTCAGCCAGGCCGACGCGTCGGTGACCCGCAAGTACGGCGGCACGGGGCTCGGCCTCGCGATCAGCCTCCGTCTCGCCACGGCGATGGGGGGCGGGCTCACGGTGCAGAGCGAGAAGGGGCGGGGCAGCACGTTTCGGTTCACCGTGCGGGTCGGCTCAAAGCCGAGGTCCGTGGCCCCGACCGATCGCGGGGACGCCGCGGCCATCGGACGGGAGGGCGGGCGGCTGTCGGGCGTGCGCGTCCTGCTCGTCGAGGACAACGAGATCAACCAGCTCGTGGCGGAGGAACTGCTGCGCCTTCAGGGGGCGGACGTCGAGGTGGCCGCCGACGGCGTCGAGGCCCTCGAGGCCCTCGCGCGGGCGTCGTTCGATGTCGTGTTGATGGACGTCCAGATGCCCCGGATGGACGGCTTCGAGGCGACACGCCGCCTCCGTAGGATGCCCGGCCTCGAGGGGCTGCCGGTCGTCGCGATGACGGCCAACACGACGCGCGAGGACGTCGAAGGCTGCTACGCCGCGGGGATGAACGCGGTCGCTCACAAACCCGTCGAGCCGGAGCGGCTCTACGACACCCTCGAGCGTGCGCTCTCGAGGGGCGCCACCGGGTCGCCCGCCGCGCGGACTTGACGCGTCGGACATGCGCCGGCCCATGCCGAGCGCGTCCCGCGCGGCGCCCCTCAGGCCCCGGGGCGGGGCGCGTGGAGTCGCTCGTGCGGCTCCAGTTCCACGTGGGTCTCGTTGCCGCGGGCGTCGAAGACCACGTCCGGATGGGTCGGCGACAGGGGGCCGGTGTCGCCGGTGCGTCGCACGAGCGAGGCGACGTAGCGGCCGTGGTCGACGTCGCGAAAGAGGATCGAAGCGTCCCCTTCGAGGACCGGTGCGCTCGCCACGTGGCGGGGGCGCCCGGGATCGCGGTTCGAGCTGTCTCCGTCCGCGTCGAAGAGGACCGCGAGCACCGGGCCACGGTCGCGGTGCAGCCCGCGCACGTGCACGACGACGTCACCATGGAGGCTCGGCATCCTGCTGCACGTGCGCGCGGGTGTGCGCTCCGCAAGGGGACACCCGCGGCCCGACACCTCTCCGAGGCCCGTGGTGTCCGTGGGAGGAGGCGGACGGCGTCGCGCTCGACTACGCTGCCTCCCGAGGCCGCCCCGCGTCTGCGCGGACCGGACCCCCCTTCTGCACGAGAGCCTGCATGAGCGTCGAACAACCGAAGAACAAGCTGCACGGCATCACGCTCGAGCAGATCGTGACGGAGCTGGTGTCGCACTTCGGCTACGAGGAGCTCGGCCAGCAGGTGGCGATCCGATGCTTCCGCGAGAACCCGAGCATCGCGTCCAGCTTGAAGTTCCTTCGGCGGACGCCGTGGGCGCGCGAGAAGGTCGAGAGCCTCTACCTGTTCATGCTGCGCGAGCGGGCCCGCGCGGCGCGCCCGTCCGGCTGACGCCCGCTTCGCTTCGCACCGGCCGACGCGGTCCTGGATGCGGTCCCCGGCACACGCCGGCAAGGCGTCTCGCGCGAGCGCGTGTCGGCGCGCTACTCGTGGCGCACGCGGCGCGACATCAGCCGCTCGATGACGCCGGGCGGGCTCACCTTCCCCTCGAGCGCGTCGGCGAGCGCGTCGGTGATCGGCACCTCGATGCCCCGCCGCGCGGCGTAGCGTTGCAGGTTGCGGGCGATGCTGATGCCTTCGATATAGGCGCCCGCCTCCTCGGCGGCGCGCCCGGGGGAGAGGCCCCGGCCGAGGGCCTCGCCGAGCGCGATCTCCGGCCGCCCGTCTCCGGCGATCGCAGCGATCAGATCGCCGTAGCCGGCGAGCCCCGAGAACGTGCGCTCGTCGCCGCCGAGCGAGACCCCGACGCGCGAGGCCTCGACCATCCCGCGGGTCGCGAGCACCGCGAGCGCGCCGGGGCCGACCCCGAGCTGCCGAGCGAAACCGATGGCGAGCGCGAGCAGTCCCACGAACGCCGAGCTCAGCTCGGTGCCCTTCACATCGTCGGTCTGGTAGAGCCGCAAGCTCGGCCCACCGAGGGCCTCGTGCACGGCCTCGTAGACTTCGGGAAAGCCGCTGCCGACGATGCCTCCGCCCGGCACGCCGTCCTCGAGCGTGCGCGCCTGGATCGGCCCGGCGAGGCAGCCCACGCGCCTCGCCGGCGTGCGCTCCCGCAGGACGCGGCTGACGGTCGTCAGGCCCTCGCCGACGACGCCTCGGCTCACGTGCACCAGCAGATGGCGGCCGTCGATGTGGTGTCCCAGCGCGTCCGCGGCCTGCGCGACGTGCATCGACGGGACGGCCACGAACAGGAGCTCGCAGCCGGCCATCGCCGCCATGTCGGTCGTGCACTCGACGCCGTCGAGGGGCGATGCCTGGCGACGGCTCCACAGCCGCGCGTGGCCACCGCCGCGCACCACCGCGCGCCCGAGCGCCCGTCCGAATCCGCCCCCACCGACGATGCCGACCGTGCGCTTCATGTGCCCGCTCCGAGGCGCGCGATCTGCTGGGCCGCCGCGAGGTCGTCGGGGCTCTCCGCGATCCGTTCCGCGTAGGGCACCAGGCGGTTCTGATAGTAGAGCAACATCGTCGGATCCTCCGCCGTGACCTTGCCGTCGTGCTCGAGCACGATGGTTCGCCGGTGGTAGCCGCCCCAGGCCGAGAAGACCCGATCGAGCATCGTCTCGGGCGCCCCGCGCAGCGACAGGTCGCTGAGGTGCACGGCGCCCGTCGAGGCCAGCCCGGCGAGGCGGTCGCGCATCGCGCCGACCTCCGCCGCCAGCTCCGCGCGGTCCACCGTGATCTCCCCCCGATGGCGGAGCCGGCCGAAGAGGTCGACCCCCGGCGTCGCCTTCACGAGCCTCCGGAACAGCGCGTGCGCGACGATCTGCGTGCTCATCAGCACGGTCTCCCGCTCATACTCGTCGACCAACTGCTGGCCGAGCTCGCGGGTGTACTCCGCGTCGCGCTTCGGATCGACGGTGGGCGTGCCGCGGAGGCTGACGTAGCCCCCGGGGTCGATCGCGCGGCCGTCGGGGGCGAGCGAGTGCCCCTCGGGATCGACGGCGTTGCCGAAGCAGTCGAGCGGCCGACCGAAGCGCAGCACGCACGCGCTCTCCATCTGGGCGAGGCGCCGGAAGAACGCGAGCCAGCGATCGACCTGCGTGAACTCGTCGTCCTCGATGATGTATCGGGCCTTGCCCGACTCCTTGAGCCAGTCCTCGATCAGCGTCTCGGCCTCGAGCACGAGGCCGTAGTTGATCGTCGTGGGCACGAAGTACACCGGGCGGGCGATGCCGCGGACCCGGTTGTTGGTGAAGGCCTCGATGGCGGTGCCCGCGAGCCCGAGCTTGAGCTTTCGCTCGACGAGCCCCGAGCGGGAGCGCGTCCCGCCGGGAAAGAACAGCGAGTGGTATCCCCGCTCGATCATCACCGTCGAGTACGACTTGAGCACGTCCTTGTAGAGCCCGGCGCGGATCCGTCGATCCACGCGGTACGCCCCGAGGTTGTGCATGAAGAAGCTGATGATCGGGTTGGTGAACAGGTTCTTGCCCGCGCCGTAGACCACCGGCGGGAGCCCCTCGCGCATCAGCGCGTAGCCCAGCGCGATCGAGTCGAGGTTCGAGCTGTGGGTCGGGACGAAGACGAGCGTGCCCTTCTTCGCGAGCGCCCGCAGGTGGGCGGTGTCGCCCTCGGTGCGGAGCATCTCGTCGATCACGTGCGTGCGCCGCCCGAGCGACATGAGCTCCTCGGGCAGCGCCGAGGGCTTCATGATGCCGGTCAGCAGTTGCGGGAGCATCCCGGTCGAGAAGCGGTAGACCCGCGGATCGAAGTTGCCCGCGATGTCGTGCGTCATGCGGGTGCAGATCGACTGCAGGGCGTCGCGCTTCTCGGCCTCGCTCATGCGGCCGACCTTGCGGATCATGCCGCGCCACGTGCCGAGCGACGCGCGGGCCTCGTCGTCGCGCTGCGACTCGAGACGCTTCACCTCCTCGTAGGCGACGTCGTTGAGGGCGTACTCGAGGGGTCGACGATCAGCCGCGAGGCGGTCGACGACGCGGCGCACCACGTCGCGCACGACGTCCTGTCGCTCGCTGTTGAACCAGAAGATCGGTGGATCGTCGGGGGAGGGGACGTAGGGCTTCAGCCGCGGGAGGCGGACGGGCCGCGTGAGGAGGTTCTTCATCGCGCGCATGGGGCTCCTGGACACGGCGTTCTCCACGACGGACCCGAGGGCGGGCGGCGCATCATACCTCGCCGAGCAGACCCACGAGCGCGTCGTGCACGAGGCCGTTCGAGGCGAGCGCGCTCCCTCCGAAGACGGTGCTGTCGCCCTCGAAGCTCGTGAGCGCGCCGCCGGCCTCGCGCACGAGCACGGCCGCGGGGCCGATGTCCCATGCCTTCACGTCGGGATCGACCATCGCGTCGACCTGTCCGCGCAGCAGGCGCCGGTACCCGTCGAAGTCGCAGAATCCCCGCTGGGAGGCGGTGCGCTCGCCGAGGCGTCGGAGCGCCTCGACGCGGCCCGTCGCGGTGAACTGTTGCAGGGTGCCGTGCGCGACGGTCGCGTCCTCGAGGGCGGCGATGCGCGAGAGCGACACCGGCCGGCCGTTGTCCCACGCACCGAGCCCGCGGCCACCCCAGAAGAGGTCCCCTTCCGCGGGCATCGCGGCGATCCCGAACACAGGGTCGCCGTGCCAGGTGAGCGCCAGCAGCACCGACCACGTGCCGATGCCGCGGACGAACGCGCGGGTGCCGTCGATGGGGTCGAGCACCCACCGGAACCCGGCATCGTCGAGACCGCCCGCCCCGCTCTCCTCCCCGAGGAAGCCCATCGTCGGGTAGCGCGACAGCAGGAACGCGCGCAACCGGGCCTCGACCGCGCGGTCGGCCTCGGTCACCGGGGTGCGGTCGGGCTTCAGGTCGACGGCCTTCCGGTCCGACCAGCGGATCTGTCCGTCCTCGAACTTCCGTCGGGCCTCGTCGCCCGCGGCCCACACGGCATCGACGAGCGTGGCCAGCCCCTTGAAGCCCCCGATGCGATCGAGATCGAACCCGTCGTTCATCGCGTGGGTCTCTCACGGGAGGACGCGCCACGGCAAGGCGCTCGCGGGCTCCGCTCGGAGCGGACTCGTCGCGCCGGCGGCGGGTTGGCCGTGCGCCTTGCAGTGCCGGGGCGGATTGCACTACACCGCGGCCCATGGCGGGCGGCGGTGGCGGCAACGGGTGGGTGCGGATGCTGGCGGCGGGCGGCGCGGCGATCGCGGGCGCGGGCCTCGCACCGCGCGTCCTGGGGGAGGGTGCTCTGCCTGGCTGGCTCCATGCAGCCGCCCTCGGCCTCGGGGGCCTCGCGGTCGTGTTCGGCAGCTGCGAGGCGATGATCAAGAGCGTGGAAGGGGTGGGCCGCAGGGCCGGCTGGAATCCCTTCGTCGCGGGGACGATGGCGGGGCTCGCGTCGAACGTTCCGGAGCTCGTGATGCTCGGGTTCGTGCTCGCCGCGGCGCCGCGCGTGGGCTTCATCGTCACGTGCCTCACGTTGCACGTCGGCGCGCTCGCGTTCGCGATCTACTCGGGATTCTTGCCGCGCGACGGCACGGGCCACGCGCGCCTTCCCGAGCCCCTCGTGAAGATCCACACCGACCTCTTCGCGGCCGCCGCGGGCGTGTTCCTCGGCACGGGTCTGGTGATGTTGATGCTCCGTGCCTTCGGCGCCGGGGACCACGGCGGCGAGGGCCTCGGCGTGCTCGATCTGTGGGTCATCGGCGTCGCGCTGCTCTTCGTGCAGGTGGTCGCGACGATCGAGCTCGTGCGTCGCTTCAGCGGAGGAGCCGACGAGGCGTCGACCGCGGGCGCGGGCGGCGAGGCCTCTCCGATTCCGGGGTGGGGCGCTGTCGCCGGTCACGGCGCGCTCGGTCTCGTCGCGTCGGTCGTCGGTGGTCACGCGGTGGGCGACTTCGCGGACTTGCTCGTCGAGGGCCTCGCCGCGCGCGGCTACGCGGAGATGGTGGGCGCGTTGATCTTGAGCGTCTTCGCGTCCGCGGGCGCGTTCGCGATGATCATCACGTCGCACGCGAAGGGGATGTTCGACGTCGCGCTCGCCTCCGCGTCCGGGCAGGTCAGTCAGGTCCCCTTCGTGGTGCTCCCGGTCGCGATGATCCTGCTCGCGGTCCTCGCGTCGACGGGGGTCATCCCGACGTCGCCGAGCGGTGCGGTGTTGCCGATCGACCTCGAGACGACCAGCGTCGTGCTGCTCGCGTTCCCCCCGATGTTGATGCTCTGGAAGGCGGTTCAGGACGACGGTCTCGTCAGCTGGGTCGAGACGGCGACGATGGTCTGCGTGTTCGGGATCGTCGTGTATCTGCTCGCGGTCCACGGCTGAGGCGCGGGCCGTCTGCGCCGTCGCGGCCGCGGCCTCCGTGCCCTCCTCGTCGACCTCGACGAACGCTGGGTGGAGCCCCTCGGCGGCGCACGTCCACCTCGGTCGCGCGCGTGGCCCTTCCGATCCAGCGGCCGAGCTCGCCGATGGACGCCTCGAGCGCCGGGAAGTCCTCGGCGCTTTCGTGGAGCGCCAAGTGATCGCCGGGCCGCGCTCTCGGGTGGGTCGAGCCGTGTCGTGACAGCGGATGCTTCCGTCCGAGGCGGAGCCTCGGGGTCCCGCAGCGCGGCCCGAGTGATGGTCTCCCGCTTTATTTCGGGGAAAATTTCTCCACCGACTTTCCCGGGTTCGGGGTGCCATTACACTCCGCCCCGGAGGCTCGAGACGACACGATGCACAGCAGGTTGGTGTCAGGGCGTCCCGTGGGCGCAGGGCGCGCAGGGTGGGGCCTGATCTGGGGGATGGTGTGCCTGGGCTGCTCGGACCCGGTGTTGCCGACCGTGCCGACCGGTGACGCGGGCGTGCTCGATGCCGCGGTCGTGTTCGATGGGGGACCGGTCGACGGCGCCGTGTCGGACGACGCGCAGGCCTCGGATGCGGGCCCGATGAGCGACGCGGGGACGGTCGATGGCGGCCTGTCCGACGCGGGCAGCGAAGCCCCCGCCGCCTGTGCGTTCGATCCCGGCACGGACCTGATGGCGATCGGGCTCGACAGCGACGCCGCGCAGACGCCTTCGATCCAGTCGGCGTCCTCGGCGACCGACCTCGCGGTGGTCTTCACCGACGACTACGACGGCATGCGCAGGGTGCGGATCGCCCGCACCTCCGCGGCGTCCACGGCGCTGGTGCGGGGGACGCTGGAGGGCATTCCGGAGGGCGCGGTCGAGCCCGCGATCGCCTCGGTGGGCGCAGGCTGGCTGGTGGCGTACCGCGTCGGGGCGGCGATCTCGGTGCAGGCGTTCGACGCGGCGTTCGCGCCGGTCGGGGCGGCGAATCTCCTCGCCGACGTCGGCGCGATGCCCCGCGTGACGGCCGCGGCCGGCGGCGCGTACGCCAGCTACCGCAGCGGGACGCGCTGGTTCGGTCGCGCGCTCTCGACGCTGGGCGTGCCGACGGCGGCGGCCGCGGACCTGCTCCCGTCGCGCGCGGCCCCCGAGGGCGCGGCGCACGCGCTCGGCACCTTCGGACGAGAGGGCGACGTCGTGGCGGCGATCAGCGGGACACCGACCTCGCCGGCGAGGGTCAGCGCGCGTCTCGTGGGCGCGACGGTCGGGCTCTCGCCCACGGTCATCGACTTCAGCGCGAGCGCCGAGGCGAGCGGGTCGCTGGCCTTCGCGGGATCGACCCCGGAGGCCCCGCCGCTGACGTTCCCGCTGCTCGGCGCCGCGGCCTGGGAGAACGTGGACACCGGGTTCCGTCGGGTGCAGTTCGGCCTCGTCGGTCCCGCGGTGACGCCGGAGTTCGCGGAGTTCACGGTGAGCGAGCCGGGCATCGCGGCATGGGGCGCTGGCATCGCGCCGTTCCGCACCGGGTACCTCGTCGCGTACCGCGAGGAGCGGCCCGAGGGCGCTCGGATCCGCCTCGCGTCCCTCGGGCGCGAATCGTGTCGATTCGGCGCGGTGGACGGCCGTCAGACGCTGACCGCGACCCGGCCGAGGCAGACGGGCCCCGTCACCTTGTCGACCGCGGGCACGGTGCTGCTCGCCGGCTGGGCCGAGGTGGCGCCCACCGCCATCGAATACCGCGTGCTGCGCGCGCGCTGCGAGTGAGGGCCCGATGACGAGCGACCGAACTGGAGTGCGGCCCATGTCCCTTCGGTGGGGCACGTCGGTCCTGGCCGTGGCGGCGTCGATGCTCGTTGCATGCGAAGGGGGCGACACAGCCTCGCAGCCGCGGCCTCGCAGCGTCGTCGTGGACGTCGACGCCGGCGCAGGGAGGGTGTGCGGTGAGCTGCCCGAGGAAGGCTGCCCCTGCGTGGGCGAGGGCTTCGTCGAGTGCCGGCTCGATCCCGTCGTGGAGGACGGGGAGATGCTGTGTCCGGTCGGCGAGCGCCGGTGCGTCGCGGGCGCGTGGGGCGGGTGCGGCTCGATCCGCTACGAGTCTCCGCCGACGCCCGACGCCCCGGATGGAGTCGGGGTCGTCGAGGCCGCGGTCGTCACCGGACCCACGCCGTGCAGCGCCTGCGATCCGCGCTGCTTCCAGCACCTCGACACGCCCGGCACCGTGGACCTGACGCCGGCGCGCGCGGTCGATCTGATCTTCGCGCCGGAGACCGGCGGTGTGATCGTCGACAGGGTCGATCAGGCGTGCGTCGCGGGGGATGCGACGTGCACCCGAAGGACCCGCTTCGGGCCGAGCACGGGCATGGAGTGGGCGCCGACGCCGACGAACTCCGAGGGCGTCGTGCGCGATCCGGCGGATGGTGCGCTCGTGCTGGGCGTCAGCACGTCGAACAACTTCGGCGTGTGGGTCGCGAGCATGGACGACGGCACCGTGTCGCGCCTCGACCCCGCGACCGGCCGTGAGGTCGCGCGCTATCCGTCGACCCGACCGGACGCGCTCAACCGGGCCCGGCCGTGGAACGAGGCCTGCAACTGGAGCAACCTCGGCAACTGCCCGTCGCGGACGGCGGTCGATCAGAACTTCGACGCCTACGTCGCCAACCGAGCGTTCGGGCAACAGGGCACCGTCACCAAGTACGCCAGCCGGCTCGAGGACTGCATCGACCGCAGCGGCGACGGCCTCATCCAGACGAGCCGCGACAACAACGGCAACGGGCGCATCGACATGGCGACCACCGAGTTCCTCGGGGTCAACGACGAGTGCCTGCTGTGGACCCGCGCGGTGGGCGGGGTCAACGCCGTCCCGCGGGCCCTGACCATCGGCGTCGCGCCGCCGGGCGTCGAGGCCGGCGACGTCTGGGTCGGCACGTACAACACCCAGTTCGCGTACCGGCTCGACCCCACGACGGGCGTGACCCGGTCGAGCCGCAGCATCGCCCCGATCTATCCTTACGGCGCGGTCGCCGACCCGTCGGGTCGCATCTGGTTCACCTCCCGCGCCGACAACAACCAGACCCTCGGGAGGGTCCAGGGGGACCGCTCGACGGGGGTGGACACCACGAACGCGTTCGCGATGGCCTCGGCACCGCCCGCCAACGTCATCTCGTATGGCATCGCCCTGTGGACGAGCCCGGATCTGACGCAGACCTACATCTTCGTCGCCGACAGCGACCGCAACCGGATCTTCCGGTACAACCCCACGACCAACACCTGGCTCGTCCGAGATTTCTCGTCGTTCGGGCGCTACGTCACGCCGCGGGGCCTCGCCGCCGACGAGACGTACCTGTGGGCGGCGAACTGGTCCACCTGGAGCGGTTGGGGCGGAGGCTGCAGCAACGAGCTGCTGCGCCTGAACCTGCCGAACCTCGACGTGCTGAGGTCGTACGGCATGCCCGCGTCGAACTGCTTCATGGGCGTGGGCGCGTCGTTCGACGGGGCCATCTGGGCGGTCGCGGCCGGCGGCAACAACGCCGCGCGGCTCGCCCCTGACCGGGCCTCGGCGATCACCACGCCGTCGCTCTTCGTCAACCCGTACACGTACTCCGACTTCGTCGGGTTCGGGCTGAACTACTTCGCCAATCCGCGCGGGAGTTACCGGTTCACGGTGGACTCGGGCACCGCGTGCACGCGCTTCCGGTGGACGACGCTGAACACGACGGTCGCGACGCCGCCGGGCACGGCGGTTCAGTTCTACGTGCGCAGCTCCGACACGACGGCGGGGCTCGCGTCGCAGACCTGGATAGGTCCCTTCACCGGTGCGACCATCAACCTCGCCGCCGCCCCGGGGCCGGTCCCGAACGGACGCTACCTCGAGGTCGACGTGCGGTTGTCGACGACCGACCGCCGCACCTCGCCGCGGGTGTTCGAGGTGAGCGCCACGGGGCTCTGCGATCGGTGGCTCTACGACCCGGCGGGGACGTATGTCCAGACCTACGACTCGACGACCCGATGCACCCTCACCGAGCGTCCGGTGTGGGGCAACCTCACGTTCTCGGTCGGCCTGTATCCTGACCCGCCCGCGACGGCGGTCCCGAACACGCTGCCGCCGGGCACCTCCATCGCGTTCCAGTTGCGCTCCGCGAGCACGGCGGCGGCGTTGCCGGGCACGACGCCCGTCACCATCACGGTGCCGACCGCGACCTCGCCCATCGCGACCATCGCCTCGCGCCTGATGTCCGCGGGCGTGGCCACCGGGCTGAAATTCCTCTCGGTGACGGCGGTGCTCACGCCGACGACCGACCGTCGCACCACGCCGACGCTCTACAACTTCGGGGTCGAGTACCGGTGCGTCGCCGCCGAGTGAGCGCGCGCGTACTTCGAAGCGTCCTCGCGCTCGTGGCGATGACGCACCCGGCATGGTCCGGGCGAGGCTCGGCCCAGGGCACGGCGGACGCCGTTCGGGATCCGTACTCGATGCTGCCGCGCGGAGGTCCGAGCGCCGCTCCGACCTCGACGGGGCCGCGCGCGGACGGGGCCGTCGAGGCGCCGCCCACGTCGGAGGAGCGGCGGCGCCGGGCGCGGGTGGTCGCGTCGGTGGGCACGGTGTCGGTGACGGTCTTCGATCTCGAGGACAGGCTTCGTCGCGCGACCTCCGAGGAGCGAGCGCAGTACGAAGGTGCGGCGGGCCGCCGCCGTCTGGTGCACGACGCCATGCGCGCCGCGTTGCTCGCCGACGAGGCCGTGCGCCTCGGGCTCGACCGGACCCCCGCCGTCCGCCGCGCGGTCGATGAGGCGCTCGTGCAGGCCTTGCGGCGACGCGACTTTTCGCCGCCGGCGACGCCGCTGCCCGCCGCGCCGAGTCCCGCGGTGCCTGCCGCCGCGCCGAGTCCCGCGGTGCCGGCCGCGCGCCGGGCGATCGTGCTCTTCGCCCGCGATCGAGCCGCGGCCGAGGCGCTCCGCGAGGCGGCTCCCCGCGGCGACGTCGATGCGTGGATCACGCTGGCCGCGTCGAGGCCCGCGACCGTTGGCGCGCCGCATCCCGGCGGGGACCTCGGATGGATCGCCGTCGAGCCGAGCGAAGGCGAGGCGGACATCGCGCCTTCGCTGCGCACGGCGCTCCATCGATTGCGCCTCTTCGAGGACCACGGCGTCGCGGGCCCGCCGATCCGCGTCGGCGGCGCGTGGGCGGTGCTCGTGCTCGGTGGGTCGCGGGCCGCAGAGGAGGCGGGGACGGCGGACGACGCCGACGCGCGCGGGCGGGACGCCGCCGAGGACGAGCTCGCCGCGTACCTCGGGCGCCTTCGCGCGGCCCACGTCGGGCCGGTGGACGAGACCGCCCTCGCCGCGGTGCCGCTCGCGCTCCCTCCAGCGGGCGGGCGTGAAGCCGACGGGACGCCGCCCGCGGTCGGGGCGCTGGAGGGAACGGGACGTGGCGAGCTCGGGGCTCTTCCGGGGCGTGGGTCGGACGTCGTCCCCGCCTTGCCGGTGACGGTCGCGCCGGAGGCGACGCTGCGAGAGGTGACCCCGGCCGGGGCGGGCGAGGCCGTTCCGTCCACGCCGCAGCCGGTCCGTCCGGAGGGACGCGCGCGATGACCTCTCGGTGGCATGGCCTGTTCGCGTCGATGCTCGTGGGCTGCACCTGCGCGCCGGTGCCGCCCGTGCAGGACGCGGGCCGCGGGGGTCCGGTCGAACTCCACGGACTGAGCGCGGCGCAGGCTGCGGTGGTGCTGTGCCAGATCGACGGGGAGCCGGTCACGGCGCTCGACCTCGCGGAGGAGCTCGCGTCGCGCGGGGATCTCGCGCGTCTGGTGGGGACGATGCCGGCGCAGCGGCGGGCGGTGCTCGACCGGATGGTCGACAGGCGCCTGCTCGCCGACGAGGCGCGTCGGACCGGACTGATGGACGATCCCGAGGTCGCGCGGGTGCGGCGGGAGGTGCTCACCCGCGCCGTCGGAGATCGGTGGCTGGGGGACCTCGACGTCCCCGACCCGGGCGAGGCCGCGCTCCGTGCCCGCCACGCGGCCGAGCGCGCGCGCTTCCGGCAGCCGGAGCTGGTGCGTGCCCGCTTCATCGCCTTCGCCGACCGGGCGCAGGCCGAGGTGGTGCTCGCCGAGGCGCTCTCGGTGCGGCGGCTCGACGAGGCGTGGCGGGGCTTCGCGGCCCGGGGGTTGGTGTCCCCGGTGGTCGATGCGAACCAGGAATTCGGGCCGTTCGCGCACCCCGACCTCGGACGTCCCGAGGACGCCTCCGTGCCTCCGGCCGTGGGTCGAGCGGCGTTCGAGACACCGGCGGGGACGCTGCATCCGCAGGTCGTCGAGGCGGGCGCGCTCTACTACCTGGTGTGGCCGATCACCCGCACGCCCCCGACCGAGATCGCCTTCGAGGTGGCGGCGTCCCAGCTGCGTTCGGAGCTGCACCGCGAGAGGGTCGCCGACGCGCTCGAGACGATCGCGCTGCACGGGCGGCGCATCGAGATCGACGAGGACGCCCTGGCGCTCGTGCAGGACCCCCCGTCCGCGCCCGTCAGGCCGAGCCCTCCCCGTTGATTCCGACGGAGCGTGTGCCACCTTCGCGCGGTCCGGACCGCGCTTTCCTTATCGATGTCGGAGTGCTCATGTCGATGATGTCAAATGTCCCTGGACTCCTCGTGCGCCGTGCCTGGACGCTCGCGGCATCGCTCTCGCTGTTCGCATGCGATCCGGTACCGCCGCCGCCCTTCGTCGGGACGGACGCCGGGGGGCGGGACGGGGGCGGCGGAACCGTCGACGGCTCGATGCTCGACGGCTCGGTGCTCGACGGCGCGGCGCCCGACGACGCGGCCGCGTCGATGGACGCCGAGGTGACGGGCGACGCAGGGATGCCGGTCGACGCGCAGCTGGCGATTCCCGACGCGGGCTGCGAGTCGCCGAGCTGCGGGATCGCGCCTTCGGGGTGCTACTTCGAGGGCTCGGGGCCCTGTTCGTGCGGTACGATGGTCTGTCTCTGCGGCGCGGCCTGCGGCGAGTCGGAGTACTGCGACGCGCCGACCGGCTGCGGCGCGGGCGGCGCGTGCGCGGCGCGTCCCTCGGTCTGCACCGATGAATTCATGCCCGTCTGCGGATGCGACGGCGCGACGTATCCGAACGCCTGCGCGGCCCACGCGGCCGGCATGGCCGTCGCGTCGGAGGGCGAATGCGCGGTGCCCTCCGATTGTCGGACCGGGACTTGCCCGACGGGCACGCGGTGCCTCGGCTGCGAGGGCGGGTTCGTGTGCTTGCCCGACGCGCTCAGTTGTTGACCGTGCGGCGCGGTCCGCGTGGTCTTGGTTCCGGAACGGAGGAGGATCGGATGCGACGTGGAGTTCTTGGAGTTCTCTAGATGGCGGCGGCGCTCGCCGGTTGTGGCGACGGCGGCTCTGCGGTCGACGGCGGCGCCACGCTCGACGGCGGCGCGACGGTCGACGACGGCGGTTCGGTCGACGGCGGCGACGTGGCGGATGCGGGGACGCTCGACGCGGCCGCACCCGATGGAGGCGTCGCGTGCGGCCCCTCGGCGGACGACTACACGCCACGCACCGCGGCGAGCTCGACCGATTCGTGGCCGGCGTGCATCACCGACACCGCGACGACGTATCCCGCCTTCGATCCGAGCATCGCCTCGTCGGCTCGGGTCGCGGCGTTCGACAGCATGTTCGCGCCGAGCGTCGGTGGGACCCCGGGGCTGCTCTTCGGCCCTGACCGCGATCCCACGATGGACGAGTTCATCCAGGCGCGGTTGCTCTACCAGACCGACAACGGGCTCGAGTCCCGGATCGGCCGGCGCCCGGATGTGCACGTGCCGGAGCCGACGCGCCCGTCGACCTGCACCGACCAGTACATCTGCCGCTGCCTCGACGTGGCCGCCGCCAATCCGGCCCATTGTGTCGGCCCCGCGCTGCTCCAGCCCGTGGTCGTTTCGGCCTTGAACCAGGGCATCACCGGGGACGCCTCCGAGCCCAGCCGCGTCTATGCGGCGCGCGCCGAGGCCGCGCTCGCATGGATGCTCTACCAGAGTTCCTACAAGGAGAGCCTCTCGTGCGAGGAAGATCTGGGCGATTGCGACTCGGCCTGGGCGTACTACACCGGCGGACGTGAGCGCGAGGACGGCCTGGGTCTCGCCCGGCTGGTGCGGGCCGTCGAGCCCGAGACGCACGCGCGGATCTGGGACGGCCTGCTGGCCGTGCGTTGCTGGCGCGACCTCGACGACGCGATCCCTCCGGCGCGGGTGGACCTCCAGGCGCGCGCGCGGGACCAGCAGGATCGGGCGATGCTCCGCGGGATGGTGGTGGCGATCACCGCGCGCCTGCGCTCGTTCCAGTCGTCGACCGGCCCCGCCCAGCAAGCCCACCTCGCGTGGCTCCGCACGCTGCTCGGCCGTATCCCCGCGCACACCCTCACCGACGGGACGAACACCTTCCCCGTCGCCGAGCAGCCCGCGCTCTTCGACCGCTCGCTTCGCGTCATCGATCCGGGCTCGGCGGACTTCGTCGCGGCGGAGATCGCGCGCGAACCCTCGATGATCGACGTCGATGGCATCGCCGCGCGGCTCGATGCTGCGTATCCTTGCCCCTGACGTGAGACTCCCTCGTCGCCCGGCGGGCATCGTGGCCGCGCTCTCGGTCGCGGTGTTCGCCTCGGGCGCCCACGCGCAGACGCCCGCCCGCCCGGCGGCCGAGGCCGGCGAGGCGTCGCCCACGTTGCGCGAGGCGTCGCCCACGACGCGCGACCCCGCTCCGGTCTACCGGGCGCGCGCACGGGTGCGGGCCGCCTCGCCCGAGGGGCAGGGCCGGGCCACGAGCGAGGTCACGCGCGAGGAGATGGACGAGCGGGTCGTGCGCTCGGCGCC
>CAIKNO010000654.1 GCA_903828805.1 uncultured Sandaracinus sp.
CGACGCCTCGTCGGGCGGCGCCGGCAGCGACGCGTACTACACCTTCCAGCTGAGCTCGGCGCGCCGGGTCCGGCTCACGCTCCAGCCGGCCGTCGGCGTCGATGGCCTGCTCCAGCTGAGCGGCCCGCTCTCGAGCCTGGCCTCGGCGGCCGGCGCCGGGTTGGCCGAGCAGATCACCGCCGACCTCCCGGTCGGCACCTACACCGTGCGTGTCGACTCGTTGACCGGCGCGGGCAGTTACCGGCTCGACATCGAGACGACCTCGATCGGCGTCGGCTCGGGCAACGACACCCCCGCCACCGCGTACCTCGTCGGCGACCTCATCGCGCCGGTGGACCGGAGCGCGTCGTTCACCGCGAACACCTACGGCCTGACGAACGACGACGGCACCTCGGGCGCGACCGGCGCGGACGTGTACTACACGTTCCAGCTCGGCGGCCCGCGGCGCGTGACGCTCACGATGACGCCGACCGGCTTCACCGGCCTGCTGGGCCTGACCGGCGGCACGCCGGCCATCGTGCCGGTGGCGCTCGCCGGCGCCGCGTCGGGCGCGGCCATCACGACCACGCTGGACCTGGTCGCGGGCACGTACGTCGTGCGCATCGACGGCATGGCCGGCGGCGCGGGCGCGTACCGCCTCGACATCCAGACCCGGAACTTCCTGAACGACGTCCCGGCGACCGCCTACTCCATCGGCGACCTCTCGCCCGTCGCGGGCGATCGCAGCGCGGCGTACACCGGCACCACCGCCGGGATGAACGACGACGACGCGACCTCGCTCGCGACCGGGCCGGACGTCTATTACACGTTCAGCCTCACCTCGGCGCGGCAGGTTCGCCTGACGCTCACGCCGGGCGTGTCGCTTCCGGCGCGCGCCATGGTGCTCGGGCTGACCGGCCCCGCCACGGCGCTCACGCAGACGGGCCTCCCGGGCCTGCCGCTGAGCACGACCCAGCGGCTCGGCGCCGGCACCTACGTGGTGCGCGTCGACGCGCTCTCGGCGTCTGCGGGCGTCTACACCCTCGAGCTGCAGACCACGCGGCTGCAGTACGACCTGCCGACGGACCCGTACGCGATGGGCGATCTCTCGCCCGTGGCTGGCGACCGCAGCTTCTCGTTCAACGGCAGCACGGCCGGCGGCGTGAACGACGACGTCACCACCGCGCCCACCGGGCCGGACGTCTTCTACTCGTTCCAGCTGACCGCGCCGCGCCGCGTGCGCATCGCGCTCGCGCCCTCGGGCTGGGACAGCCTCGTGGCCTTGACGGGCGGCACGCTCGTCGCGCCGGGCCTCACGCAGAACACGGCCGGTGTCGGCGCGGTCGACGAGATCGCGGCGGACCTCGGCGTCGGCACGTACCTCGTGCGCGTCGACAGCGGCACGGTCGGGGCGGCGGGCACGTTCCGGCTCGACGTGGAGACGACGCAGCGGCTCCACGACGTGGCGGCTGCACCGTACGTCGCGGGCGTCCTCACGCCGGTCGGCGGCGACATCAGCGCGTCGTACCGCGGCACGACCGTCGGTCTGCTCGACGACGTCGTCGCGAACGTCGGACCCGACGTCTTCTACAGCTTCCAGTTGACCGGGCCGCGCCGGGTGCGGCTCCGGGTCACCCCGACCGCGCCGCTCGACGCGGTGCTCGCCGTGACCGGCGGCACCTTGGTCGCGCCGGGCGTGAGCGTCAGCGGCGCTGGCGCCGGCGCGTTCGAGGAGACCTCGCTCGACCTCGGCGCAGGCGTCTACACCGTGCGCGTCGACGGCAACGCCGGCACCGCGGGCGCGTACCAGCTCGACATCGAGATGTCGACGGCGGTGCAGCACGACACCGCCGCCACGGCGTACGTCATCGGCGACCTCGCGCCCGTCGCGGGCGACCGCAGCGCCTCGTTCTCGGGCACCACGGCCGGCCTCGCGGACAACGACTCCAGCTTCGGCGCGACCGGCGCGGACGTCTACTACACCTTCTCGCTGAGCGGTCCGCGCAAGATCCGGCTCGCGCTCGCGCCGACCGGCTTCGACGCGCTGCTCGGGTTGACCGGCGGCACGCCCGCCATCGTGCCTGTCACCGTCAGCGGCGGCGGCGCCGGCGTGGTCGAGCAGACCACCCAGATGCTGCCCGCCGGCACGTACGTCGTCCGCATCGACGGCCTCGCGGGCGCGTCGGGCCGCTACCGTCTCGACCTCGAGACGACCCAGCTCTTCCACGAGACCTCGGCGTCGGGCGTGCCCTACGCGGTCGGCGATCTCTCGCCCGTGGCCGGCGACCGCAGCGTGTCGTACACGGCCACGACCGCGGGCCTGGTCAACGACGATTCCTCGTTCAACGCGCTGACGACCGGGACCGGCGCCGACGCGTTCTACACGTTCTCGCTGTCCTCGCCGCGCCGGGTCCGCATCGCCTTGCAGCCCACCGGCTTCGACGCGCTGCTGGGCCTGAGCACAGGCGGCAGCGTGACCGCTCCGTACCCGACCGCCGCCGCGAACCGGTGCTACGCGTCGGGCGCATGCACCGCGCTCGGCGCGGGCGGCGGCGGATTCCATTACGTCTCGGGTGACTACCTCGAGGAGACGGTCACGCTCGCGGGCCCGTCGATCAACGCGCTCGATCTCTCGTTCGACATGAACGACTCCACGGGCGGCTGCGCCGTGGGCCGCACCAACTCCTTCAACGTGCTCGTGAACGGGACCGTCGTCGGCACCTACGCGTTCATCAGCGGGACCCCTGGGCGCAAGTCGTTCAACCTGAGCTACACGTTCCCCGCCATCGCGGGGACCGGCGCCGGAAGCAGCTACACCGTGCGGCTGCAGGCCACCAGCACGGTGTGCCCCGGTGGCGGTTCGTGGAACTGGTACCCCGGCGGCACCGCGCGGGGCGGCGGAACGTCCACCGCGATCAGCGCGCTCGGCACCGGCGGCCTCGAGCAGACGACGCTCGATCTGGCGGCGGGCACCTACACGCTCCGGGTCGACGGCATCGGCGGCACCGAGGGCGCGTACCGCCTCGACATCGAGACCACGCGCCTGGCCCACGACACCGTGGCGACGGCGTACGCGATCGGTGACCTCACGCCCGGCGGCGTCGACCGCAGCGTGTCGTTCACCGGCACCACCGCCGGCGGTCCGTTCGACAACGACTCCACCGGCGGCGCGACCGGGCCGGACGTCTACTACACCTTCTCCCTCAGCCAGGCGCGCCGGGTGCGCCTCGCGCTGACCCCGACCGCGTTCGATGCGCTCCTCGGGCTGAGCGGGACGACCACCGCGACCGTGAGCGGCGCGGGCGCGGGTGCGGTCGAGCAGACCACCCTCGACCTGCCCGTCGGCAGCTACGTCGTCCGCGTGGACGGCATCGCCGGCGCCGCGGGGACCTACAAGCTCGACCTCGAGGTCTCGAACACGCGGCACGACACGGCGGCGACCGCCTACGACATGGGCGTGCTCACGCCGGCCGGTGGCGACGTCGGCGCGTCGAACTCCGGCACGACCGTGGGTCTGGCGGACAACGACGCGTCCTCGGCCGCGACCGGTCCGGACGTCTACTACCAGTTCACGCTGACCGCGCCGCGCACGGTGGACATCAGCGTGACGGCCAGCGGGTTCGACACCCTGCTCGGCCTGAGCGGCGGCAGCCCGGCCATCGCGCCCATCGCGGTGAACGCGGCAGCGCTCGGCGTGGCCGAGCGGATCGTCGCCCGCCTCAACGCGGGGACCTACGTCGTCCGGATCGATGGCATCGGCGGCGGCGCGGGCCCCTACCGCATCGACGTGACGCCCTCGCTCGTCCGCTACGACACGCTGGCCGACGCCTACGACGTCGGCGACGTCACCTCGCAGGGCCGCTCGGTCAGCGGTGACACCCGTGGCCTGCTCAACGACGACGGCACCTGGGTCGGCGGCGACGCGTACTTCCGGTTCACCCTGAGCGCGGCGCAGCGCATGCGTGTGTCGATGCTCTCCGGCCCCGCCGGGTGGAACCCCGCGTTCCGCATCCTGGACGCGGGGCTCGGGGCGGTCGCCAACGTGACCACGGCGCCGAACGGCGACCTGCGACCCGACTTCCAGGTGTATCCCTGGGGCGGCTTTCTCCCGCCTGGCACGTACTACGTGGTCGTCGATGGCGAGGCCGCGGCCGACGCGGGCGCCTACGTGCTGGACCTGGAGCCGAACCCGGCGGCCGCCTCGTTTGGCCTGGGCGACGTCTCGTCCGCGCCGGTGGCCCTGGGCGACCTGACCAACGTCAGTCGCTCGCTGACCGCGAACACCTTCCAGACCAACAGCAACGCGTCGGGCTCGTGCGGCTACCTCGGCCGCGACGCCTACTACTCGTTCGTGCTGACGGCGCC
>CAIKNO010000655.1 GCA_903828805.1 uncultured Sandaracinus sp.
CTCGATGGCGGCACGCTCGACGGAAGTGCCCTCGACGGCGGCGCGCTCGACGGCGGCGCGCTCGACGGCAGCGCGCTCGACGGCAGCACGCTCGATGGCAGTGCCCTCGACGGCAGTGACCCGGGCACCCCGGACGGCGGCGGGTATCCACCGGTCGACGCCGCGAGCGCGACGGTCGGAAGCGCGGGCGGCGCCGTCACGCGGACCGACGGAGTGTCGCTCGCCATCCCGGCCGGGGTCCTCGAGGCCGAGCTCGAGTTCTCCATCCTGGTCGCCGATCCCGCGGCCCCGGAGTACCTGCCGGAGGGCGCGACGCTCTTCGCGCAGCCCTTCCAGCTCACGCCCGAGGGCACGCCGTCGACGCCGTTCGAGCTGCGGATCCCGCTCTCGCTCCTCCCCGCGGGCCACGCGGCCACCGACCTCGTGCTCGTGTCGGTCGGCGCGGCGACGATGGACTTCGAGGACCGCGCGGACACCGGCACCGCGGGCTTCGTGATGTCGCCCGACTCGGTCACCGCGACCCACGCGATCTTCGTGCGTCGCTTCATCGGGCCCGAGGTGCTGCACCTGATGGTGCTCGGCGACCCCGCCGGCCCGGTGGCCATCGTGTTGCCGGCACCGGACGGCGTGTTCCTGAACCAGATCAGCGCAATCAGGACCTGCTCCGCGTTCCTCGGCGCCGACGTCGCGGCCTTGCTCGGCATCGCGGAGACGGACATCGACCGAATCAAGATCGTCAACGCCGAGCAGCTCCGCGGCGCGATCTCGGCCGAGCATATGGGGCGATCTCGCGACCCCGAGGCTCGCAACCGCCTCGAGCATCAGGTACTGCACATCGTCACCAGGACCTGCATCAGCGCCGCACGCGCCTACGTGTACTATCGCGACGCCATGGGCATCCCGGTGCCCGAGGTCGTCCCGGTGAACGTGCGCCTGTGGGACGGCGATGGGAGTACACCGTACGGCTCCACCACGAGCGATGGCGTGACCGTGTTCGCATGCATGGGCGCGGATACGACGGCCGAGCAGGACGAGTGCCTGCAAACGAACAGCCTCGTCTCGAGTTCGGCCTTCGAGTCGGCGCTCGTGCCTGCCCTCGCCGACGCGGCCCGCTCGGCGTTCTCCCAGTCCGCGATCGTCGAGAGCGTGATGAGCGACTACGACGAGGCGGACGACACGATCGCGCACGAGATGTTCCACTACGTCGAACACTATGCGAACGGCGTCCCCGGGGACGGCTTGGTCGCAGACGGCGTGGGCTCCGCGGCGTCCGTCCTCGACTGGCAGGCCGTCGCGAAGTTCTTTAGCGAAGGGATGGCCGAGGCCGCCGCAGAGCTCGTGTTCGACGACGATGGAGGCAGTGCCAGCACCTCCCTCGCGTGTCGAGCGCACCCGCGCATGGACCGCACGTCCCTCTTCGCGACGGCCTGCCGCGAGGTCAGGGACCCGGCCCACTGCCGCGAACTCGCCTTTCGATACGACGACCTCGCCCCGTGGAACGCCGAGTACCGGACGAGCACCTTCTTCCGCTTCCTCGACGCGACGCAGGTCAGCCAGGCCCCGCGGGACAGCTTCATGGCGCGAGTCCTCCGGGCAGCGCCACGCTGTGTGCGGAGCGACTTCTGTCTGGGCGGCCGCCTCGTGAGTCGAGCAGCGCTCGACGGTATCTTCGCGTCGATGTATCCGACGCGGCCCTCCTACAACCTGCGCCAGGCGGTGGGCGACTTCGGCGCAGCGCTGCTCTACAGTCGCGA
>CAIKNO010000656.1 GCA_903828805.1 uncultured Sandaracinus sp.
CCCAGAAGACGTAGAAGAGGAACAGGTCGAGCGACACGAAGGCGCCGATCATTCCGACTTCGAGCATCAGGAACGCGACCGCGTACTCCTTGATCTTCGTGGACACCGAGCCCCACGAGACCCAGAGCGCGACGGGGCTCATCGCGGTCGTCAACAGGACGAGCCAGAGCGAGATGCCGTCGATGCCCAGCTCGTAGCGGATCCCGAACGCGGGGACCCATTCCGCGCTCTCCACGAACCGATACCCCGCCGTCGAGAAGTCCTCGTCGAGCAACGAGGTCGAGACGAAGAGCTCGAGCAGCATCACCGCGAGGGAGGTGCGCCGGATTCCGTCCACCCACTGGCGGGGCATGAACAGGATCAGCAGGGACCCCATGAGGGGCAGGAAAAGCAGGAGCGAGAGGAGGCTGCCCATGGCGGATCCTCGATCAGCGGTGACCCGAGGCCGCGTCGGCGACGGGCTCGAGTTCGGTGTGGGGCACGTTCAGCGTCAGGTCGCTGTGCGTGCGGGTGAGGTTTCCGAAGACGCTACGGACCTGGACCGTCGCGCGGGCACGCAAGGCGATGCGCACCGTGAACGCCCCGATCCGGGCGCTGTCGCCGGGTGCGAGCCGATACCGCTGGTTGTCGTCGGGGTCGCCAGCGCCGGTGACCATCGCATCGTTCGCGGTCAGCACGACCGCGCCGCCGTCGAGCCGGAGTGTCGGCGGCCGCGGATGCGCGGGCGTCGAGCCGTCGTCGCCAGCCCGGAACCACTCGAGCGGCGAGCCGACGAGCGGCAGCGTGGTCGGAGACTCTTCGAGCTCGAGTTCGGTGGGTTCGAGGTCCTCGGCGCCGTTCGCGTCGAGCACCGCGACCACCCCGAAGTAGGCATCGGTCTGCCCGTAGTCGTGCGTCGCATCCGCGGCGCTCGACCACTCCTGATCCCACGTCCCATCGCTGTCGAAGTCCCAGCGGTACTCGTATCCGGGCCCGGGGTCCGCGGCGAAGGTGACCGTCGTCCCGGCGGTCTCGGTCTGGAGCGCCGCGTGAGGCGAGGTGAACCACCACACGAACGCGGCCGCACCCACCGTGAAGCCGAGCGTGTAGGTGTGCAGCGCCCCGGTCTGGAGCCTGGAGAGGCCCCACCCGGAGAGACGCGCCAGCTGGGCCGGGACCCACGTGAGGAGGCCATCCACGGCGATCCGGTCGATGTTCGCGGCGACCACGGCCATCCAGCGGAAGGGCGCGAGCAGCGCGTGACCGTAGAACTCGTCGACGCGCCACTTGTCGAACGCCCACTGGAAGAGCGCCGGCTGCGGGCGGGTCGCCGCGAAGACCGCGAACCCGCCGACGCTCAGCACCGCCAGGGAGGCCAGCACGCTCACGACGACCGGCGCCGAATGCACCGCCGGCGCGCCGAAGAGCGCGACCGTGTGCTGCCCCAGCGGCACGCCGATCAGGACCAGCAAGGCGACCGCGGCCACCCCGAGGACGGCCCGGAGCAACATCGTCTCCTTCGCCTCGTCGAGCACGTCCTTGTGGGCGTACCAGGCGTAGGCGAGGCCCATCCCGCCGAGGCCGACGAGGCTCCCGACCGCCATCGCGGCCGGCCCGAGCCATCCCGGCGCCTCGTGGGCGTGCTCACCCTCGGCCGCGGCGTGCGCCATGAAGCGCGCCACCGCGCCGACCGACTCGCCCTCACCCGTGAGCCAGTGGGCCCACCAGTTCGGGAGGCCCATCCAGTGAGGAAGGCCGAGGAAGCCGGCGAGCAAGGCGCCCGCCGCCAGCACCATCAGCGGGATGGTCACGGCGTCGCCGGACTCGTGCGGCTCGACCTCGTGATCGTGGCCGTGCTCGCCGCCGTGGTCCCCGTGCGCCTCCGGCGCGTGACCGCCGCGGAACGAGCCCCAGAAGGTCAGGAAGAAGAGCCGGAACATGTACGTCGCCGTCAGGAACGCGGCGAGCGCCAGCCCGACGAACACGAAGAGTCCGACCCACGCGAAGCCCGCCGTCGCCTCGGCGCTGCCCCAGTGGTGCCAGGCCTCGAGGGCGCCGAAGAGGATGTCGTCCTTCGAGAAGAAGCCGCTGGTCAGCGGGAAGCCAGCGATGGCGAGGCACGAGATCCCGAACGTCGCGTAGGTCTTCGGCATGAACTTCCTCATGCCGCCGAGGTACCGGATGTCCGCGTCGCCGTGGGCGTGCACCGCGTGCATCACCGAACCGGCCCCGAGGAACAGGCACGCCTTGAAGAACGCGTGCGTGAAGACGTGGAAGAACCCACCCGCGAACGCGCCGCAGCCCACGGCCGCGAACATGAAGCCCAGCTGGCTCACCGTGGAGTAGGCCAGGATCTTCTTCATCTGGTTCTGCACCAGACCGATCGACGCGCCGAGCAGGGCCGTGAGCGTTCCGACGACGGCGATGGTCGCCATGGCCGTCGGGCTCATCATGAACACCGGCGAGAGCCGGCAGCACAGGTACACGCCCGCGGTCACCATCGTCGCCGCGTGGATGAGTGCCGACACCGGCGTCGGGCCGGCCATGGCGTCGGGCAGCCACACGTAGAGCGGCAGCTGCGCGCTCTTGCCAGTGCAGCCGATGAAGAGGAACAGGGCCGCGGCGGTGGCGATCGTCACACCGATGGCGCCCTCGCCCACGTCGAGCGAGCGGAGACCGACGCCCTCGATGGCGGCGTTGATCTCGGAGAACTCGAACGTGCGCGTGTAGGCGAGGAGGATGAACGTGCCGATGAGGACGCCGAAATCACCGATGCGGTTGACGACGAACGCCTTCCTGCCGGCGGCTGCGTAGGCGGGGTTGGTCCACCAGAAGCCGATCAGGAGGTAGGAGCACAGCCCGACGCCCTCCCAGCCCACGAACATGAGCGGCAGGTTCGAGCCGAGCACGAGGATGAGCATCGAGGCCGTGAACAGGTTCAGGTAGGTCATGAACCGCGGGTACGACTCGTCCTCGCCCATGTACTCGGTCGAGTACAGATGGATGAGGGACGCGATGCCCGACACCATGACCGCCATGATCCCGCTCAGGTGATCCATGACGAAGCGAACCCGGACGGGCACCTCGGTCCCGCCGACGTCCACGGAGAACCAGCGCCACGCGTCGAGCATCAGCCGCGCGTTCGCACCTGCCTCACCCGCGCCGTCCTCGCCCCCGCCGAGCGGCAGCAACGAGACGAAGCAGTAGAGCGACATGAGGAACGACGTCGCCACCGTCGCGAGGGCGACGAAGCTGACCATACCCTTGCTTGCACCGCGGCTGAAGAAGCCGTTGATGATCGCGCCGCAGAGAGGCAGCAGCACGATCCACAGGAGCATCGGTTCGGGCGCTGGCGCGGAGAGGAAGTCGAAACCGTTCATCGGTCGGCCTCAGCCCTTCAGGAGGTCGGCTCGATCACTCTCCACCGTCTTCTTCAGGCGGTAGAAACTGATCAGGATGGCAAGGCCGACGGCCGCTTCCGCAGCGGCGACGGCGATGACGAAGAAGGCGAAGACCTGCCCCGCATGGGAGGACGGGTTCCACCGGTTGAATGCCACCAGCGTCAGGTTGACCGAGTTCAGCATGATCTCGATCGACATGAGCTGGAGCAGGATGCCGCGCCGGCTGAGAAAGCCGACGGCCCCGATCCCGAACAGGATCGCGGCGAGCGAGAGATAAGTTCCGAGGCCGATGTCCATCGTTCGCTTCTCACTCTGCCGCGGACGGCTCATCGCTCTGGCCGCGCAGCGGTCCGGTCGACATCTTGGCGGGGTTCAGGAGGGGAGCCTCAGCGTCCGACGGGAACGCCCGGCGCGCGAACCTTCGCGCATCGACGCTGTCGGTCAGTTCCTTCTCGTCGCGGGTACGACCCCGCGCGATCGTGATCGCCGCGATGATCGCCACGAGCAGAAGCATCGAGACGAGCTCGAAGGGGATCGCGGCGTCGCGGTAGATCGCGGCCGAGAGCGCGTTGACGCCGCCGAACTGGCTGCACTCGGCCTGCCCGTCGGGACAACCGGGGATCGCGACCGTCTCGGGGTTGACCTTGCCGACGGCGAACGCGATCGCGCCGGCCACGAGCGCGAGCAGCCCGGCGCCGACCGTCTTCGAGACCCACCCGCGAGGCTCGGCCTTGGAGTCGAGCGCTCCCGGTCCGAGCAGCATGATGACGAACACGAAGAGCACGACCACCGCGCCGGCGTAGACCAGGAGCTGGACCGCCGCGAGCAGGTGCGCGTGCAGGGTGAGGTAGAGGCCCGCGAGCGCGGTCACGTGCGTGAGGAGCGCGACCGCCGAGCGAAGTGGATTCGAGAGGCTCACGGTCAGCACCGCGGCGACCACCGCGATGAGACCGCAGACCACGAAGAGCAGTTCGCCGCCGGTGCTCATGCGGCCTCCTTGCCAACGAGCTGCGCCCGGATCGCGCCATCGAGTCGGGCGCCGCTCGGCAGCCCCTTCTCGGCGACCTCGAGGAACTCCTTCCGGAACTTGCGGACGAAGGCGAGCATCGGCATGGCCGTGCCGTCGGCGAGCGCACAGATGGTGTTGCCCATCATGTTGTTGGAGATGTCGACGAGGAGGTCGACGTCCGCAGCCTTGCCTCGACCCGCGCAGATCTGGTCGAGAACGTTCGCCAGCCAGCCGGTGCCCTCCCGGCACGGCGTGCACTGGCCGCACGACTCGTGGGCGTAGAACTTCATGAGGTTCCGCGCCGCGTCCACCATCGACACGGAGCTGTCCATGACGATGGCGCAGCAGGTGCCGAGCATCGTGCCGATGCCGCGCATGGTGTCGACGCCCATCGGGACGTCGAGGTGGCTCTTCCCATGCCACCGGTGGAGCGGCGACTTCGGGTCCGGCGCGTGGACCTTGTCCTCTGCGCGGAGCACCGGCGTCGAGGACCCTCCGGGGATCACGCCCTTGAGGGGGCGATCGGGGTGCAGCATCCCGCCGCCGAAATCATCGATGAGCTCGCGGAGCGTGATGCCCACGGGCGCCTCGTAGACCCCCGGGCGCTTCACGTGACCGCTGATGCCGTAGAGGCGCGTCCCGCCGTCCTTCATCTCCGGCGGCAAGAGCGAGATGGCGCTCCACGCCGCACCGCCCATCGCGAGGACGTCCGGCACCGCCGCGATCGTCTCCACGTTGTTGACGATGGTGGGCATGCCGAAGGCGCCCTTGACCGCCGGGAACGGCGGCTTGAGGCGCGGCTCCCCCCGCTTGCCTTCCAGCGAATTCAGCAGGGACGTCTCTTCGCCACAGATGTAGGCGCCGGCGCCGGGGTGGATGACGATGTCCATCGCCCAGTCCTTCCCGAAGGGCCGGGCCCCGAGGTAGCCGCGCGCCTGGCAGTCCCTCACGCCCTGCTCCAGCCGCGCGATCGCGAGCTCGAGCTCGCAGCGCACGTAGATGAAGCACTTGTGCGCGCCGATCGCGTGCATCGCGATGATGCAGCCTTCGAGCAGTCGATGGGGATCCTTCTCCATCAACGTCCGGTCCTTGAAGGTGCCGGGTTCGCCCTCGTCGGCGTTGATGACGAGGTAGACGTCCTGCCCCTCCTTGGCGGGCGGCAGGAAGCCCCACTTCATCCCGGCGGGGAATCCCGCGCCGCCGCGGCCACGGATGTTCGCGGCCTCGACTTCGCTCTTCACCCGCTCGGGCGCCAGGGTCGTCAGCGCGATCCGAGCCTGCTGGTACGCGCCCGCCTTCTCGGCGACCTCCATGGTCCAGCTGCGGGAAAGCGTGTATCGGTTGCTGAGGATGTTCTTGTAGGTCGGCATCGGTGGCTCCTCGCCGTGGAGAGGTCCTGGGTCGAGGGTCAGGGGGCCGGGGCGTGGGGGTACCAGGGCGTCTCGTCCTGGGTGGCGGCCTCACCCCGCGCGATCCGGTCGAGGATCGCGTCGAGCTTGGCGACCGTCAGGTTCTCGTGGAACGTGTCGTCGATCTGCACCATCGGCGCGTAGCCGCACCCCGCGAGGCACTCGGCCTTCTTCAACGTGAAGGCCCCATCCGCGCTGGTCTCGCCCGCGTGACACCCCAGACGGCGCTCCAGGTGCTCCTGGATGGTCTTGGCACCGCGGACCTCGCACGAGAGCGTGCGGCAGACCCAGATCGTGTGCCGCCCCGGCGGACGCTGGTGGAACATCGTGTAGAACGTGACGACGCCCTGCACCTGGCTCGTGCTCAGCCCCACCCGGGACGCGACGTAGTCGATCACCTCGGGACTGACCCACCCCACCTGCTTCTGGCAAAGGTGGAGCACTGGAATGCACGCCGCCTGGAGAACCGGGTAGCGAGCGAGGATTTGGTCGACGAGCTTTTCTTGCTCAGCGGAGAGGGTGAACGCCATCTTGCTCCGTGCCCGTGCGGTTCGGCTGGACCGCGCCTCGAGGCGCGCCCGCGCTGTGCGCGAGGGGGGCCATTGGGCGGCGGGACGCTAGGCCGCGGTGGGGTCGCTGTCAAGCACGTCCCCGGCGTGCCGGGCGCCGTGCGGCGGGGGTCGGCTGCGCTCGGACGCCCGGGAGATCAAACGGTCATCGCGGGGCCAGGCCCCGGTCGGCCCCGGAGTCGAGGACGCCCGCGGCCGTCGACGGAGGCATCGACGCGGGAGGCGGCCCTGCCGGCGCCGGCCCCCGCGCCCGGGTTCGACCCGTCCGGGTCGTCCGGGCCGGGCCTTCGCCCCCCGCGACTGCGCCCGTGGCGACGCATGCCCAGCGCGGCCCTCGCGTGCGCGCCCTCGAGGGTTTCTCGGACCCGTGGCCGAGGGTCCGACCCTTCCCCGGCGTGTTCAAAACCCTCCGCCGAGGG
>CAIKNO010000657.1 GCA_903828805.1 uncultured Sandaracinus sp.
CCCCGGCCTGGGCTTCTTCGTTTGTCACGCGCATCCCTTCGTCACGCGCATCCCTTCGTCACGCGCATCCCTTCGTCACGCGCATCCCTTCGTCACGCGCATCCCTTCGTCGTCCGTGTCTGCTCTTCGTGCGCCTTCGTTTGTCGCGCGGGCCCCGGGCGTGGTAGTGAACCCTCCGATGGACGGCCAGCATCAGATCTTCGTCGTCAGCGATTCGACCGGCGAGACCGCCGAGCGCGTGGTCCGCGCGTCGCTGCTCCAGTTCCCCCACCACCGCGTGAGGGTGCGCCTGTTCACCAGGGTGCGCGACCGCGAGGGCGTCGCGGACGTCCTGCGGAAGGCCGGCGAAGCCGGCGCCATGGTCGTGTTCACGCTCGTCTCGCCGGAGCTTCGAGAATCGTTCCACGAGATCGCCAAGCAGGAGCGCGTCGAGACGGTGGACGTCATCGGCCAGCTCATCCACAAGGTCGCGACCTACGTGTCGGCGGCCCCGCTCAATCAGCCGAGCGCGACGATGCCCCTGTCGGAGGAGTACTTCCGGCGGGTCGAGGCGATCGAGTTCGCGGTCAAGAGCGACGACGGCAAGGAACCCCGCAACCTCCGCAAGGCGGACCTGGTCCTCGTCGGCGTCAGCCGGACGAGCAAGACCCCCCTGTCCACCTACCTCGCGGGGCGCGGCCTCCGGGTCGCCAACGTGCCGCTCGTCCTCGGGGTGCAGCCGCCCGCCGAGCTGGAGGACGTGCCGCCCGAGAAGGTCGTGTGCCTGACCATCGGCATCGATCAGCTCCTCGAGATCCGCAAGACGCGCCTCAGCCAGCTCGGCATGCCGACGGACACGGCGTACGGGCTGCGCGAGCACGTCCGCACCGAGCTCGAGTACGCCGAGGCCCTCTACGCACGCCATCCGGGGTGGATGGTCATCGACGTGAGCGGACGCGCGATCGAAGAGACGGCCACGATCATCCTCGAGTCCATCAAGGACCGCGAGGAACACCGCTACCACCAAGAGCTCGCGCTCTGACGGCGTCTCACCCCGGGCGCAGCGCGCGCGCCCGGGCCTTGTCGTCCGGATGCTCGTCGAGGAAGGCCTCGAAGCTCTCGTCGGTGATCTCCACCGCGATGTCGCCGAGCACGCGGGCCTGACAACCGAGGCGCGAGGTCGAACGAACGTCGAACGCCTTGTCGAGGATGTCGAACTCCTCGTCCTCGATGTCGCTCGTGCGATCGAAGCCGTCGACGACGTAGACGTGGCACGTGGAGCAGGCGCAGACGCCGCCGCATCGGTCGCCCTGAGGCGCGCGTGCCTTCTTCGCCGCCGCGAGGATCGTGGTGCCCGCAGGCACCTCGATCTCCATGTTTTCCTTGACGAAACGGACCTTCGGCATCTCAGTCGTCCTCCCGCATCGACGGCGGCATGTGGGCGTCGAGGCCCGCGGCGCGGGCGGTGTCCGTCTCCACGGAGGCGAGCGACTGGCCGGTGAGGGCCCTCCGGATCGCGCGGTCCATGCGTCGCCCGGCGAACTCACGCGTCGCGGCGTCGAGGTCCTCGATGCGCGCGACGATCCGACGGTGCGCGTCGCCGCCGCACGCGGTCCGCAACCCCGCCATCGCGGCGTCGATCCGCGAGCGCTCGTCGGGCGCGAGGAGATCGGCATCTTCCGCGAGCGCCTTGTCGGTCGCCGCCAAGACCCGCTCGGCCTCGATGCGCTGCTCCGAGAGTGCGCGCGCGACGACGTCCCGCTCGCCATGCTCGTACGCGTCGAGGAGCATCTGCTCGATCGCCGCGTCGTCGAGTCCGTAGGTCGGCTTCACCTCGACGTCCTGCGACATCCCCGTGGTCCGCTCGCTCGCGCTCACGCGCAGCAGCCCGTCCGCATCCACGGCGAAGCGCACCTCGAGCCTCGGCAGCCCCGCGGGCATCGGCGGAATTCCTCGGAGCGTGAAGCGCGCCAGGGAGCGACAGTCGGCCGCGAGCTCGCGCTCACCTTGCACGACGTGGATCTCGAACCCCGTCTGGTTCTCGGCGTACGTGGTGAACACCTGCGCGGCCTCGGCCGGGATGGCGGTGTTCCGGGGCAGAATTCGCTCCACCACGCCGCCCATCGCCTCGATGCCGAGGGAGAGGGGCAGCACGTCGAGCAGCAAGACGTCCTGACGGGGTCCCTGGCCCGCGAGGATGTCCGCCTGCAGCGACGCGCCCATCGCCACCACGAGGTCCGGATCGATGTCGGCGAGCGGCTCCCTCCCGAAAAGGCTCGCCACCGCGCGCCGCACCGACGGGATCCGCGTCGCGCCCCCGACCAGGATGATGCCCTCGACGTCCGCCGCCGAACACGTCGCGTCGCGGAGCACCTTGCGGCAGGCCACCTGCGTGCGCGCGACCAGCGGTGCGGTCCACGCGTCGAACTCGGCGCGCGTCACCCGCAGGAGAACGCTCTGGCCCCCGTGGTCGAGCGTCGTCTCCACGAGGTCGTGGTCCGTCAGGGCATGCTTGATCGAGCGCGCCGCCTCGAGGGCGTAGCGGACGGCGGAGGGAGGCGCGGAGGGCGCCTCCCGGTGACCGAGGTGCTCCAGCAGACGGGATGCGATCGCGCGGTCGAAGTCGTCCCCACCGAGCTGGCTGTCGCCTCCGGTCGCGCGCACCTGGAAGACCCCGTCGTCGAGGTCGAGCAGGGTGACGTCGAACGTGCCCCCACCCAGATCGAACACCAGGAAGCGACCGTTCTTGCGGTGCTCGAGGCCGTAGGCGAGCGCCGCCGCGGTCGGCTCGTTCAGGAGGCGAAGCACTTCGATCCCGGCGAGCCGCGCCGCGTCGCGCGTGGCCTGACGCTGCGCGTCGTCGAAGTAGGCCGGGACCGTGATCACCGCACCGCCGACGCGGCCGAGCTCGTCCTCCGCCCGCTCTCGGAGGTCCCGCAAGATCTCCGCGCTCACTTCGACAGGCGTCACCACCCTGCCCTCGCCCACCTCGAAGCGGACGACGGGCCCCGTCGCGCTCGCGAAGCGATACGGCCCCAGCGTGCGGGTTTCGGGATCGTCGGCGCCGCGCCCCATGAAGCGCTTCACGCTGACCAGGGTGTCCCGCGGATGCTCGAGCGCCAGATCGCGCGCGCGCGCCCCGACCACGGTCACGCGGTCGCCGGCGTAGTGCACGACGCTCGGCACGAGCGCCTCGCCATCACAGTCGCGGACGACGACCGGCTCCCCCATCGCGCCCACGTACGCGACGAGGCTGTTCGTGGTCCCGAGGTCGATGCCGATGGGCCTCGGAGAGGCGGCAGGGTCGTGGATCTGAAGCAGAGACATGGGTCGCGCAGGCCGGCTCAAGGAACCGAGGCTGCATCCTCCTCGATGGCCTCGAGTTCGTCGAGGAAGCGCTCGAGATAGCGGAGCCGGATCACGGCATCGGCCACCGACGACGAGCCGGCCTCGGGCTCGAGCGCAAAGAGTTCCGACAGCTGTGTGCAGGCCGCGGCGCGCTCCGAGCGCACCTCCTCCGCAACCGCGCGGACCGTCTCGAGGTCGCCCGCCGCACGCGCCTCGGACAGGGCCTCCCGGCGCTCCATCATCTCCATCAGGAGCGCGGGGAGCGCCTTGCGATCCGGCGACACGGCATGCCCGCGAAGGGTCAGCAGCGCCTCGGCGCGCGCCAGTTCGTTGCGCACGATCCGGTACGCTTGGTTCACCTCCACCGCGCGCCCGAAGCCGAGCCTTCGCTCTTGCGGCGAGCGTCCGGCGAATCGATCGGGGTGGAGCACCTTCTGGAGGTCCCGGTAGGCCCGGTCGATCTCGTCCGGTCGAAGGTCGAACGACGCCGGCAGACCCAGGGTCGAGAAGGGATCGCTCATCGTCTGCCCGGGCTCAGATGCCGAAGCTCTCGCCGCAGCCGCAGCCCTTCTTCTCGTTCGGGTTCCGGAACTTGAACCCGTGGCTCATCAGCTTGACCTCGTAGTCGAGCACCGAGCCGCGGAGGTACACGAGGCTCTTCGGATCGACGACGACCTTCAGGCCCTCGAACTCGAAGACCTGGTCCCGGCCGCGAATCGCATCCGCGAACTCGATCACGTAGGAGGCGCCCGAACATCCGCCACCGCGAACGCCGAGCCGCAGCGCCGCGTCGGGCGTCCCGCGACGCTCGAGCGCCTTGCGCGCCATCTCGACGGCCTTGGGCGTGAGGTCGACGTCGCGGACGGCCCGGACCTCGA
>CAIKNO010000658.1 GCA_903828805.1 uncultured Sandaracinus sp.
CCGCATGCCCGTGCTGCCGGAAGCGTTCGAGCTGAAGCGACTTCGAGTCCTCGCCCTGGACCATCACCGGGACGCCCTGCGCCTGGATCCGCGCGCGCGCGCGCTTCGCGAGATCGTTCATCGCGCGCAGGCTCGTGCACAGCACGAACGCGCCGCCGCCGGTCAGCGCGACCAGCGCCACGATCTCGTCGGCTGCGGCGGCCGCGAACGCCGGCACGCGGGGGTCGGGGAGCGCCGGGAGGTAGAGCGCGGCCTGCGTGGGGTAGTCGAAGGGCGAGGGGAGCATCGCCTCGTCCACCTCGAAGTCGATGCCCAACCGGCTGCGCGTGAACGCGAGCGTGCCCGAGGTCGAGAGCGTCGCCGACGTGAGCACGACGCTGCGCACGCGGTGGAGCACCTCGTCGCGAAAGTACGAGCTCACGTCCACGGGGCTCGCGCCCATCGAGAGCGCGCGGCCGCGCTGCTGGGTCCACGCGATGTGTCCGGCGCCGGGCTCGGCGAGGGTGCCGACGGCAGTGCGCATCGACTCCGCGCGGCGGATGCATTGCGACGCGCCGTCCTGGGTCGCGGCCCGCTCGCGGAGCATCCCGGCCAGCTCCTCGAGGGCGAGATCGAGCGCGAAGAGCGCGTCGCGTGCGCCCTCGTCGAGGCTCTGCGACGAGAGCGAGGCACGGCCTCCGTCGGGCACGCTGCCGCGCGGCAGACGCCCGAAGAGCTCCGAGGCGCGGAGCAGCACGAGGTGGGTCACCCGCTCGACGTCGAGATCGAACTCCGAGGCTGCCCGCAGCGCGCGCTCCGCGTCCCGGACCAGGGCCTCGATGCGCGTCTCTGACAGCTGCACGCCGAAGAACGTCGTGGCGATGTCCTCGAGCTGATGGGCCTCGTCGAAGATGACCGCGTCGTAGGCCGGGATCACCCCGCCTCCATGGGCGCGGAGCGCGAGGTCCGCGAAGAACAGGTGGTGGTTGACCACGACCACCTGGGCCTGCTCCGCGCGCCTCCGCGCGCGCGTCACGAAGCACGATTCGAAGTGCGCACAGCGCGGCCCGATCCGGGTCTCCGATCCGCTCTGCACCGCGGCCCAGACCGGCGCGTCCTCGGGGAGACCATCGAGCTCCGCCCGATCGCCCGTGAGGCTGTTGGCCCGGAACCCCGAGAGGACCGGCAGGAAGCGCGCGATCTCCGGCCGCGCGTCGGCCTCGGGCGAGCGCAGCAGCTCGTCGTAGCGGCGCAGGCAGAGGTAGTTCGAGAGCCCCTTGAGCGCGACCACGGGCAGGTCCCGGCCGAGCGCCCGCGCGAGGAGAGGGACGTCGTGCTCGAGGATCTGGTCCTGCAGGGTGCGCGTGCCGGTCGAGATGACGACCCGCCGCCCCGAGAGCACCGCGGGGGCGAGGTAGGCGAGGGTCTTGCCGGTCCCCGTGCCGGCCTCGATCAGGCTGACGCCGTGATCATCCAGGACGCGCTCGACCAGCTCGGCCATGCGCAGCTGCGAGGGCCGATGCTCGTGGCCCGGCAGCGCTGCCTCGAGGAGTCCCCCTCGCCCGAGCACGTCGCCTGCGCGCATGGGCGAGGGTGTAGTTCGGAACGACGCCTCCGGCGAGCCCGGGCGTGAGCGACGACGGATCAGGGACGCATCGAACCCGAGGGCGCGCGCGGGTGGGTCTCGGTCATGCGGAGCGCCACGATGACGCCCGAGGCGAACGTCAGAGACGCGACGAGCCACGTCGCGGCGGAGAGGCCGAAGGCATCCGCCGTGACCCCGGCGACCAGCGCCCCGACCACGTAGCCGAGGTCTCGCCACCCCCGGTACACGCCCACGACCGACGCGCGCCACGACGGCGGAGCGACATCGCCGATGGCCGCCATCAACGTGGGATAGACCATCGCGGTCCCGAACCCGAGGAGCACCGCGCCGAGCGCGAACCCGGCGAACGTGCCGGCGCTGGCGACGACTCCGAGGCCGAGCGCCTGGACGCCCATCCCCGACGCGATCAACCCCTTGCGACCGACCCTGTCGGACCAGGCCCCGGTGAAGAGCTGAGCGACGCCCCAGGTCGCCGGGTAGAGGGCCGCGAGCGTGCCCGTCGCTCGGAGGTCCATTCGCGCGGCCGCGAAGATCAACGGGAACAGCCCCCACGCGAGGCCGTCGTTCAGGTTGTTGACGAGACCCGCCTGGCTGATGCTCGACAGGTTCTTGTCGAGCCACGAGGTGCGCCAGAACACCTCCCTCGCGGGCGGGCGAGGTCCGTC
>CAIKNO010000659.1 GCA_903828805.1 uncultured Sandaracinus sp.
CCGAGGTCATGGGAGAAACGGATGCTCGGCTCGTGCCACCCGTCGAGCCCGATGGTGTCGGCTTCTCCGCGCGCGAAGCGCCGGGGCAGAAATTCCGCGAGCGGTCCGTCGAGCATCGTCGTGAGCACGGGCCCCACGGGGGCGTCGTCGAGGCGCGGCGCGCCGAGGCCGACGAGGAGCGCGTCGGGCAGCGTCCGGAACGATCCGAGGCCGCGGACATGCGCCAGGAGCGGGGCGGCGGTGCCCGCGGCCGAGAGCACCCGGTGTGCGGACGTGTGAAAGGCGAAGTGGGTGGTCCGGATGCCCCCGGTCTGCCACTCGTCGACGTCGGCGGAGGCGCGGATGCGGTCGCCGCCGATCATGAGCGCCCGCGCGTTCGCGCCGTCGAAGAGGGTGAACGCGAGCCGGTCCGTGCCGAGCTCGAACGCGGGCTGCGGTGCCGTCAGCGCGATCGGCGCGGCCTCGCCGGTCCGGACGACGATGGTGCCCCAGCCGCGCGTCTGCGGGAGGGTCGAGCGAAGCACGACGAGCGGCGATCCGGGTCCTGCTCCGTCGGGGAGGTACAGCACGCCGTGGCCGATCTGCGCGGCGTGATGGGCCGCGAGTCGAAGGTGGCGCCCGGTCTCGTCTTCGCCTTCGATGCCCCCGACGAGCAGGGGACGGACGACGAAATCAGCGAAGAAACGCAGCTCGCAGTGGCTCGGTGTGGCTCGGTCGTCGAGGCCGACATCGGCGTCGTGGAAGAGCCACTCGGTGGCCCGTACACCGCGCTCCACGGACACGGGATCCGCATGCGACACGAGGGTCTCGGGGGTGCCGCGCACCACGACTGCCTCGTGCCCGGTCTCGTCGTCGTCCGCCCTCAAGGCCACCCGCGCGCCGGGCAGCAGGGCCGGCAGCGGCAGGGAGGCGTCCATCCTCCCGCGGACCCACACCTCGTCCGGCGCGCCGGCCGACGCGCGCCGCACCACGATCCGGGTGCGCCTCACCGCGCCTTGCAGCTCGAGGATCCACGGCGGCGGCGGGGCGCGCGGCCGATCGATCCCCGCGACCGCGAGCACGCTGCAGTCGATGCGCAGACAGAGCGCCGCGGCGTGCCCGACGGTCTCGGGCTCGCGCTCGGGGTGCCGCACCTCGACGAGAGGTCCCCGCGCGCCGAGCCGGACGATGGCGGTGTCGCGTCCCTCGAGCTCGGACGGCGAGGCCGCGGCCTCCCGCACGACGAGCAGGTCGGCGCCGACCCGTCGCACCGCGATGCCTGCAGGGTTCGCCTCGAGCAGCGCGTCGACGGCGTCCGCCCGCGCGTCACGGACCACCTCGGCGAGCGGCGCGACGACGGACTGCAGGTTGGTCGTGCCGCCCGGGGGCGCCTCGAAGAGCACCCGCGCGGCGGCGGCGTGGGCGATGTGGACCGTCGAGTCCTCGACGAGCACGGACGACACGGGCTCGGCCACCACCGGCTCGGCGGTGGGCTGCGCCGGAAGGACCGCCTCGAGGCCGAGGCCGAGGACGCTGCCCGCGACGAACCCCGCGAGAGAGACCTGGATGGTCGGGAGGATGACCCGGCCCACGGCCCTCGCCTGCAGCATCTTGGCGGCGAGCAAGCTCGAGAGCAGGTAGCCGAACCCGAAGACGTCGGTGGAGCGCAGGTCGGGGCTCTCCGCGCCGATGGCGAGCGCCACCAGACCTCGGAACGCGACGCCGAGCGTGAACACGAAGGCGATGCGGCGCGGGCCTTCGAGGTTCCATCCGCGCACCACCGGCAGCTTCACGACGCCGCGCGCGAGCGCGAAGAGCAGCAGCGACTCGACGAGCGTGGAGACGGCGCGATGCGGCTCGAACCACGTCAGCGCCATCAGCCCCGGCACGAGGATGCCGTTGTAGTCCCAGCCGTAGTCGAGGTTGTAGCGGGACGCGAGGTACGCCCCCGAGAGCAGGATGAGGTGGACCTTCGGGCTCGCCAGGAAGTCGAGCGCGGCGTCCTCGTAGGTGACCTCGTGGTGCGCGAACGACAGGTTCGTGTACGGAAGGAGCACGAAGGCGACGATCGCGTACGTGATCAGGGTCGGGAGGCCCACCTGCCAGAGCCCGCGCGGCACGTCGAGCTTCCAGAAGCAGTTCGCGGTGATCGGGACGAGCACCATCCCGATCCCCGCGAGGCTGCCGTCGAGCGCGAGCGCCGTCCCGAACGTTCCGTCGAGCGCGCGGGCCAGGGCCGGCAGGAGCGAGAGCTCGAGCACCTGGCGGACGAGGACCGCCACGACGAGGATCAGGAAGAAGCGGTCCCGGCCGAAGAACTCCACCCCCGCGCCGGTGCGGGAAAACCAGGTGGAGATCGCCCGCGCGACCACGAACGTGACCACCGCCTCGAGCAGGACGGCGATGCCCGCGGCGGGCGAGAAGACGAACACGGAGGCGAGGTAGCCCGGCACGACGAGGCCCGCGAAGACCCACCCGAAGCTCTCCGTCAGGAAGAGCAGCACGAAGAGCCCGACCAGGACCGCCGGCAGGATCGACTGGTCGACACCGCTCGGAAACAGGTCGAGGGGGTTCACGCCTCTCGCGCCTCGCGGCCGCCCGGGTCCGATCCGCGTCCCTCGGGTTCGGTGAAGAGGATCCGGAGGAGCGGACCGCTGCGGGGGACGCCGGCGACCGGGGCCTCGTCGGGCTCCGCGGCGAACGCGGCGAGCGTGAGCGTCCCCGGGGCGACTCCGTCCCCCGCCGTCCAGCAGAGCTCGAGGGCGGCCGCGGCCTCCGACCCGGCCACCACCGGGACCGAGACGGTGGTGCCCTGCATCGCGCGGCGGACCAGCGCGACCGAGCGCGCGTCGTCGAGCCCTGCGATCGCGCCGAGCATGCGGACGAGGTCCTTCTCGCCGGGATCGACCGCGAGGCTCGAGAGCAGGCGGCGCATCGCCGCGTTCGAGCGCTCGATCGTGCCCCACGGACCTGCGATCAGCACCGGCAGCGGCAACGCGTCGAGGACGTGCGCGAACCTCCGCACCCGGGACGCCAGCGCGAGGCTGGCGGCGTCGAGGTGTTCGAGCCGGTCGGGCACCGCGACGAAGCCCCGTCGCTCGGCGGCGGCCGCGGCCTCTTGCTCGGCGTGCAGCAGTCCGGCGGAGATCTCGGCCGCCCGCCGCGTGACCGCGCCGACGTCCGGGGCCGCGCCGCGGAACCCGACCGCCCAGAACCCGAGCGTCTGGCGCTCGGCGACGAGGGGCACGAGCACCGTGTGGGTCGCGTCCGCCAGGAATCGTTCACGGGTCACGTGGCCGGCGCGCAACGCCTCGCGGTACGGGTCGCGGCGCACGTCGCGGCGTCCTTCGAGCAGGGCGGCCTCGGTGGTTCCATCCGCGCCCACGACCTTCACGTGCCACTTGCCGACGGGCAGCTGGAAGACGAGCGATCCGTGGGCGCCGAGCTGGGCCGCCGCGAGCCGGGCGATCGCGGGGTATCGGGCCCGGTCGATCTCGTTCGCCTCGACGCGCTCGAGCCGCACGACCAGCCCGCCGAGGCGCCGGGCCACGACGCGGGCCTCCACGATCGCCAGCGCGAGGGTCGCGGTCACGGCCCCGACGAGCGGGGTGGTGGGCCCGAACGCGACGCCGTGCACCGTGAACAGCGCGATCGAGAGGCTCAGCAGGCCGAACGTGAGCAACGCGATCCGGCGGACGCGGCGGCGCCGGACCCGGAGGAATGCCAGCGTGAGCGCGATGACGCAGACCATGGCGGCCCCGAGCGCGGCCCCTCGGACCTCGCGCACCCCGCGGCCGTGGGCCGCGGCGCCGAGGACCTGCGCGAGCGCCTCCGGTGCGGTGAGCTCGCCCCGCGGCGTCGAGATGGTCTCGCTGCGCTGCGACTCGCCGACGACCACGATCGCGCGCGAGAACGCGCCCGCGGGGATCGATCCGTCGAGCACGGCGCGGGCCGGAACGACCGTCGTCGCCTCCCCCTGGGCCGCGAAGCGCAGCAACGACCCTTCGATGCACGCGACCCCGAGCTGCCGGAGCCCATCCCCGACGGCGCCTCCGCAACGTGCCCGCTCGAAGCGACCTCCGCTCGGTGCGAGGCCCAGGTCGCGGCCGGGATCGCCGAGGGCAGGCAGCTGCACGAGGGCCCGGGGCGAGCCCGCCTCGATCCGCGCGGTGAGCCTGGCCCGTTCGGCCAGGTCCGCCACGCTGTCGATCGAGACGACGACCGCCCCCCCCTCGGTCGTCGAGGGGTCGAGCGGATGCAGCAGCGTTCGCACCTCGGAGTCGAGCACCTCGGAGACCCCGGAGAGCTCGGTCGCCGCGGCGCAGCCGAGGGCGACCGCGAACGCCAGCGCGAGCGGCCGGGTGTGCGGCGACTGCCACTTGGCATGCAACCAGTCGGCCGTCCGGTAACGAGCGGCGATGGCCCTGCGCGACAGATTGCCGGCCTGTGTCAGCACGAGAACGTCCTGCGACACCGCGAAGGGCGGGCGCACGAACGACTCTATCAGGGCTCGATCGTCGCCCTCCACAATCGTTCAAGCCCGATCTCCGAGCCCGCCGCGCCCCGGCGCGCCCGGACGCGACGCTCTCCCGGGGAGCACGCCTTCCCGTTCAGAACCACAAGCACGCCAGGCCGCGCCGGACCGGCGGAGCGACCGCAGCCCCGACGGTGACCGGGCACGCGGGCGTCGGCGCACGCAAGACGCGACATCGACGCCGGAATCGCCTATAGCTCGCCCTGCCTCACGTGGGCCGAGGGTCCCGCCTCGGCCCGTTCCGGCCCGGCCTGCGGAAAGGGCTGACGCCCCTCGCTTTCCCTGCGGACGGAGTGACCTCGATGGAGATCCTGCTCGATCGAACCGGCAGCGTCGGCAGCCTGGCGGACTCGTTGGCCCGCCTCGACGCCGACGCCGCGGTCGAAGGCATCCTGGTGTTCGCGTGCGATGGGAACGGGTTCCGACCCGAAGACGTGGACCCCGTGCTGCGGGCGGTCCGCAAACCCCTGTTCGGAGGGGTGTTTCCGCAGATCGTCCACGGCTCCGAGCACCTGCTCCGAGGCACCGTCGCGGTCGGGCTGAAGGTCCGGCCCGCGGTCGCGGTGGTTCACGGTGTGTCGCGTCCGGAGCAGGACTTCGACGCGCTGCTGCTCGGGGCGTTTCCGGGCTCGGCGTCGGATGCGGGCCGCTCCATGTTCGTGTTCGTCGACGGCTTCGCGTCGCGGGTCAGCGCGCTCATCGATGCGCTGTTCAACACGTTCGGGCTCGAGGTCAACTACCTCGGCGGCGGGGCGGGCTCGCTCTCGCTCGTGCCGGGGCCGTGCGTCATCACGCCGGAGGGTCTCGTGCAGGACGCAGCGGTCGTCGCGCTGCTCGACGTGCCGAGCGGGGTGGGCGTGGCGCACGGCTGGCATGCGGTCTCGGACGCGTTCAAGGTCACGAAGTCCGAGGGCAACGTCATCCACTCGCTCGACTGGCGACCTGCCCTCGAGGTCTACCGGGAGGTCGTGGAGGCCCACGCGCACGACCGCCTCGACGAGGCCGACTTCTTTCGCTTCGCGAAGGCGTATCCGTTCGGGATCACCAAGCTCGGCAACGAGATGGTGGTGCGGGACCCGCTGATGCCGCGGGGCGACGCGCTGGTGTGTGTCGGCGAGGTCCCGCAGGGCTCGTTCGTCCGGGTGCTGCACGGCGACCAGCAGAGCCTCCTTCGTGCAGCCTCGCATGCGCGGCAGATGGCGACCGAGGCGATGGGCGCGCGCGCGGTGCACGCCCAGGTGTTCATCGACTGCATCTCGCGCGTCCTCTTCCTCGAGGACCAGTTCACGCTCGAGCTCGACGCCGTGCGCACGCAGGGCCTCCCGA
>CAIKNO010000660.1 GCA_903828805.1 uncultured Sandaracinus sp.
GCAGAGGCCCCCGCAGCACTGCTCACTGCCGGCACAGGTCCGACCACACGCACCGCAGTTGCCGACGCCATCGAGCGAGACACACGCGCCGCCGCAGCAGCCACGCCCCCCCGACGTACCGCACGTCGTCCCGCTGCCGCATCGGCACACGCCGCCCATGCACGTCTCACCCGTCGGGCAGCCACCGGGGCACGTCGCCGCCTGACAACGCCCTCCGGCGCACGATTGGCCGCTCGGACATGCGTTGCCGCATGCGCCGCAATGCAGCGCGCTCGTCGAGAGATCGATGCAGCCGCTGCCACAGCAGGCGCGCCCCGCAGCGCACGTCGGCGAGGCGCCGCAACGGCACGTCGTGCCCGTGCACGTCTCGCCGTCCGGGCACCCTTCGACGCAACCCGACGCCCGGCAACTGCCGGACTCGCACGTCTGACCCGCGGCGCACGCCATGCCGCAACCGCCGCAATGCGACGCCGTGGTGCGCGGGTCCACGCACGCGCCAGCGCAGCACACCGTGCCCGACGCGCAGCTCATCGGGCAGGCGCCGGCATCCGTGCCCGGACGACCGGCATCCGATCCCTGCCCCGAGTCGGGACGCGCCCCGCCCCCGCCGGCGTCGACGTCGCCTTCGACCGCGCCCCCTGTCGCGCATCCGACCACGGCGCCCACGCACACGACGAACCAGAGAGCGAGGGTGCAGACGAGTCGGATGGTCATCGGAGTTCCTCTTGCGGCGCCAACGGCCAATCGAACGAGGGTCCCATGGTAGCGTTGCGCTCCGCGTCGGATCAAGGAAGGTCTCGGCGCCTCCCGGAAGCGCGAACCCATGGGCACGGACCAGCGTCGAGACGAAGAACGAAAGAAGCTGAGGGTGAGCGCGCTCGACGCGCCCTTTCAGGTGGTGCTCGTCGAGCCGGAGATCCCGCCGAACACGGGGTCGGTCGCACGCACGTGTGCGGCCACCAGCTCGCCGCTGCATCTCATCGAACCCCTCGGCTTCCGCCTCGACGAGCACTCGATCCGCCGCGCCGGGCTCGACTACTGGCACCTGGTGGACGTGCGGGTGCACGCGCACTGGAACGCGTTCGAGGCCGCGACGGCCGGGACGCGCCTCCATCTCTTCTCCGCGAACGCGACGCGCAGCTACCTCGAGGCCGACTTCGAGCCCGGCGATGCGCTGGTCTTCGGTCGCGAATCGGTCGGGCTGCCGGAGACCTTGCTGGCCGCCCATCCGTCGCGCGTGTGGGGGATCCCGACGAGCGGCGCGGTGCGCTCCTTGAATCTCTCGAACGCGGTGTCGATCGTGCTCTTCGAGGCCCTGCGTCGGAATGGCGGGCTCGACGGAGCGTTCACCGGCCTCTGATGAACCACGGACCGACCCCGTCCCGCGGGCCCCTGGCCGGCCCGACCCGCCCCACGCGGGTCGTCGCGCTCGCCGTGCTGGCCGCGGCGCTCAACCTCGCGTCGGCGCAGGCGCAAGAGGTCCCCGGGCCCGCAGAATCCGCCCCGGACACGGTGCGGCAACACGCACCCGTCCCGGTGACCCTCGAGGCCGCGTCCGGGCCGCCTCCGGGCGTGTCCGCCGGCACCGAGGCTGCCCCGGCACCGAGCGGCCCGCGCGACGGCCTGACGTGGGCGCCTGCCTCCGGACGGGATTGCCATCGGTACCGGCGGCGGCGCGTGTGCGAAGGGCCTCGACGGGTACCTCTTCCCCCGGAGGACGCGCAGGCGCGGCTGCGCGCGCTCGGCATCGA
>CAIKNO010000661.1 GCA_903828805.1 uncultured Sandaracinus sp.
CGACCCCCCGTGGGTTTGCAGAGCCCGCGCATATTCCGCTCCGAGTCGACATCAGGACCCTCGGGCTCCTATCCTTGACCCGTGATGATGTGTGGCTTGTGGCCCGCCTGTTCCGGCGTACCCGGTAGGCTGACCGCCGGGCTCCCGGGCCGAACTTACTGAGATTGGCCGGCCCCGGCCCGGAGGTAGCCTGGCAATAAGTGGTTACACGGCTCACGCTGCTTGCAGTGTTTTTCATCGTCGGTGCTGGCACTCTGAGTCTGTCCAGTATTGGGCAGTCCCGGCAATAGGATCCGATGGGCACAAAGCGGGTTTCAATCTCAGGCCGCACTCGCAACGTGCCGGATCATCGGATGAAGGGGCTCCGGCGGGAAAGGCGGCTGGAAGAAGGGGGCGGCCGAAGTTCACGGGAAGAGCCACCTCACGGTCCGAGTGGTCGGGCTTGACTGTGAAGGTTCTTGGACCGGAATGATGGAATCAGTGAATCGCGACCGGCGGCCGGCTCTGACGGCCGCCGGGCCTCAACATGCAGCTGGGGTGTCGGACTTCGACAGAACCGTGACTGTTGCCAGATTTCAATCGTTGATCGAGTCGTGCAGGCAAGGCCCTGAGGATCATATCGGAAGGCTTTCAAGGTTTTCTTTTTTCAGTGGGGAACGAACCGCCCGGGAGATCGGCGCCGCCGCGCGGACCCTGCTCAAGGCCCTCAGGCCCTGAGGCCGCCGGGGTCCCCCGCCGCGCGGGCCGACGTCGCCCCGTCGCCCACGACCAGCGCTTCGAGCTCGGCACGGTCCAGCGTCTCGACCTCCAGCAGCTTCCTGGCCACCCGCTCGAGCGTGCTCCGGCGCGCCTCCAGCGTCCGGCGAGCCCGCGCCGCCGCGGCCTCGACGAGCGTTCGGATTTCCGCATCGATCGCCGAGAGGGTCGCCTCGCTCAGCGACGCCGCGTTGTCGAGACCGAGCCGCGCCTCGAACGTGCCGGCGCCGCGAGGGTCCCCGTAGGACACCGGTCCGAGCCGCTCGCTCATCCCGAAACGACACACCATCTGGCGCGACATCTCGGTGGCCCGTGCGAGGTCGTTCTCGGCGCCGGTGGAGACGTCCCCGAACACCACGGCCTCGGCTTCGCGCCCCGCGAGCAACACACACAATCGGTCCTCGAGCTCCGGTCGGGTCATCAGGGCGCGCTCCTGCTCGGGCAGCTGCAACGTCGCGCCGAGGGCGCCGATCGAGCGCGGGATGATGGTCACGCGGTGCACGGGGTCGGCGTGCGTCACCGTCCGCGCGACCAGGGCATGCCCCGACTCGTGAAACGCGATGCGCTCTCGCTCGGGGGCGCTCATGACCCGGCCCTTCTTCTGCAATCCCAGCTGGATCCTGTCGACGGCTTCCTCGAAGTCGCGCGCCTCGACGGCGTGGCCGGCACGACGCGACGCGGCGAGCGCCGCTTCGTTCACGACGTTGGCGAGGTCAGCGCCCGCCATCCCCGGGGTTCGCTGGGCGATGGTCCGAAGCACGACGTCGGCCCCCAAACGAACCTTGCGCGCATGCACCATGAGGATGGCCTCGCGGCCGCGCACGTCGGGACGTTCGACCACCACCTGGCGATCGAAACGGCCCGCACGGAGCAGCGCGGCATCGAGGACCTCCGGTCGGTTCGTCGCCGCGAGGATGACCACGCCCTTCCCGGGGTCGAACCCGTCGAGCTCGACCAGCAACTGGTTCAGTGTCTGCTCTCGCTCCTCGTGGACCGCGAACCCAGACACCGCGCCGGCGCGCGCGCGGCCGATCGCGTCGAGCTCGTCGATGAACACGATGCAGGGCGCCTTCTGCTTGGCCTGCTCGAACAGATCACGCACCCGCGCTGCCCCGACCCCGACGAACATCTGCACGAACTCCGACCCGGAGATCGAGAAGAAGGGCACCTGCGCCTCGCCCGCGACCGCCCGGGCCAGGAGCGTCTTCCCCGTGCCCGGCGGCCCCACCAGCAGCACGCCCTTCGGGGAGCGGGCCCCCAGCTCGCGGTACCGCCCCGGGTCCTTCAGGTACGAGACGATCTCGACCAGCTCGCCGCGCGCCTCGTCGACCCCCGCCACGTCCTCGAAGGTCACCGCCTCGACGATGCCGCGGTCGTACATCTTGCTCTGCGCTCGGCCGATCGCGAGCGGTCCCGGTCCCTGCCCGAGGCGACGCGACGCGAGCATGGCGAGGCCGACGAGCACGAGCAGAGGCAAGAGCCACCCGAGCAAGAGCGGTTGCCAGAAGTGTTCGTCCTCGGGCTGGAACGTGAACCGGGCGCCGTGGCTCCGCAGCGCGACGATGAGCGCCTCGGACCCCTCCGCGCCTCGGCGCATCGCGCGCAGTTGCACCGGACTCGGCGGCGCGGTCGCAGGGACGGTCGCTGCGCCGTCCGACGTCACCCCCGCCGGGGACGGTGTGCGCTCCGCGGGCGGGTCGCGCAGGGTCACGACCACCTCCGAGCCCCGCAGGACCGCCGACTCCACCGCGCCCGCCTCGATCCGGTCGAGCATCTCGCTGAACGGCACCTCCCGGGGCGCGTCCACGTGCGGCAGGATCTGCTGGAGCCACAGGAGCGCGAGCAGGGCCGCGCTCACCCACCCGACCGTCCTCCACGCCTGACGGCTCCGCTGCTCGTCCATGGGGCCTCGGGGTGCACATAGACCCGCGGCGCCGCTCGGCATCCACGGGCCCGCGGCCCCGACGACCTGACCTTCACCTCAGCCCTCGGGCGTCTCCCCGTGAATCCACACCCACGTCCCCGGGTGCTCCGCGGTCGGGTAGATCCCATGCCACCCCTGCGGAAGAGGCGGGCCGGCCCACTGGAACATCCACCGGGCATCGAGGGGCGAGAGGTTGACGCAGCCGTGACTGCGAGGCCTGCCGAACCCGTCGTGCCAGAAGGCCGAGTGCAGCGCGTAGGCGAGCTGAAAGTACATGACGTAGGGCACGTCTTCGATCGAATACGGGCCGTCGACCGCGTGATCGCCATCCATCGTATGGGTCACGTGTCGACTCGTGAGGCGGAAGAGTCCGACGGGCGTGCGCATGTCCCGGAGCGGATCGTCGGGATCGCGCACCCGCCCGGTCGAGACGAGCGTGGCGAACACCGCGCGGCGGCCTTCGTACGCCACGAGGGTCTGATGCTCGAGGTCCACGTCGATCCATGCGTCCTCGAGTCCGACCTCCGGCGGGGGCTCCCGGGCCTCGATCACGGTCACGTCGTCGCGGGCGAAGAGGCCTCCCTCCGGGGTCGTCACGAAGGCGCGCTCTCGGTGGGTCTCCTCGCCTGCGATCCGGAACACGTGGTGATAGCCCGGTGCGCGCCCTCGGCGCGGACGCCCGTCCCGTCCGTGGGTATAGCTCGGCGTCCTGCTCGACATGACGAAGCCCACGGGAAGCGCCCACGTCTCGCCGTCGAGAGGCTGGCCATGGAACGCCGACCCCCGAACCTCCACCTGCCCGTGGTACGGCACGAACCCGTTGCTCAACGTCCGCCAGTAACGCCGCGCCCCGGCGCGCATGTCGCGGTCGAGCGACACGATGAACCCTTGCGCCAGCCGTCGCGCGACGACGCTTCCGCGCTCCCCTTGGAGCTGTCCCAGAGTGACGACCCCGTCTTCCTCCGCCTCCGCCGTTCCCTCGGCCGCGCTCCCCTCGGCCCCCTCGCGGGCGACCGCGGGCTGCGCCGCCGTCGGCGGCACGATCTCCTCGGCCGCGGCGGGGACTGGCCCCTCCGGCGTCGTCGATGGGTCGGGCAACTCGACCCGGAGGATGCCCCCGTCGGGAAGCTGCGTGACCTGGACGCCGGGAATCCGGTATCCCTCGTGGATCGCCGCCTCCTCGTCGCTCGGCAGCCGCCGGTACATCGGCGTCCCATCCCTGCGCGTCCGGGCGAAACGGTAGGGCAGCGGGGCCTCGAAGTCCGGCTGGGCCGGTCGACGCTCGGGGAGGCGCCGCCCTTCGAAGGCGAGGACGTCGAGTCCATTGCAGACGAAGCCCCCCGTCGTAAGCTCGAACCAGCCGCCGCGGCAGCCCGCGGTGGAGACGGGCGAAGCCGTCGTCGCCTGCAGCACGCTCCCCGCCCTGAGATAGCCGATGCGCTCGCTCTCCCGATCCGCCCGCGCCCGCACGTTGATGACGAATCGCTTGGAGAAGATGCGCTTGGGAGGGCCGCTCGGCGGCGGGGGTCCCGCGTCGGGACGACCCGCATCGACGGGCGCCGTGGCCACGCGGTGCCCCGCGTCGGGCCGGGTGGTGGACTCCCCGCAACCGGAGAACGAAACGACCACGCCGGTCCACGCGAGCATGGAGCCGAACAAGGCGACCAGGGAGGCTCGGACGACCGGGGCTCGCACAGCGTGGCGCCTTGTTTCATGGGGCGAACGCGCGGTCAACCCGACGGGGCGGCGATGACGCGCGGGCTCCCTCGCCGCGCCTCGCTCGTCGGCTGGGGAGGCTCCCTCGCGCTGCACGCCGGGCTCGTGCTGCTCGCCACGCTGGGGCTCCGCCCACCCGACACGGGCTTCGAGTTCCAGGCTCCCATGGAGGTCGAGCTCGGCCTCGCCGAGGCGACGGAGGTCGCGCTGCCCTCGGCCCCCGCCTCCGAGCCTCCGCCCCCGCCCGAGCCCCCAGCCGAGCACGCCCCCACCGAAACATTCTCCGAGGAGGGCCTCGCGTCGGCGCCCGTGGCCGATGCCGGACCACCCGACGCAGGCCCCAGGGATGCCGGACCTCGCCGCCGACGAGACGGCGGCGCCAGCGATGGCGGTGCGGATGCAGGACTCGATGGGGGCGCCGACGCCGGGGCCGTCGGCTTCCTCGCCGGCGGGGGCCCGCCCGTCGCCTTCCTCCCCGCGGGCGCCCAGCTGGCGCTTCGCGTCGACATGGACAGGGTCCGCGCGTCTCCCATCGCCGACGACGTGACTCAGTTCCTCGCGGTCGTTCCCGACTGGCAGGCGCTCCTGGGAGGCTCGGGGGTGGAGCCGGTGCGCGACCTGTCACGCGTCCTGCTGGCGACTCCGGACCTTCAGCGGGCGAGCGTGGTCGTCGCGGGCCGGCTGGCCGACGGAGCGCCCGACCCCCGCGCGGTGGCGGAGCAGCTCGCGGCCGCCCGCGGTGTGCCCGCCGTGTGGCGACAAGAGTCGGGGATCGACGCGACGCGGTGGCCCAGTCCGGATCCGACGACCCGGGACATCGGTCTTCTCGACGCGCGGCACTTCGTGATCGCCCGTCCCGAAGACCTGCCCCGGGTCCTCGCGATCGCCGCGGACCGCCAGCGAACGGATCGGCCCGACGAACGCGACGCCCCGCCCGACGGGCCCGTTTCGCCCGAGTCGGCCGCGGAGGCGCTGCTCTCGATGCACCCCGGCGAGGGCGTGTCGATCGAGGTGGAGAACGTCGCAGCCTTCGTGCGTCGAAGCCCCTGCCCCCTGCCCCTCCGCCTCCGCGTCGGCATCACCGACGACGAGCAAGGCGTTCGGCTCGGAGGCGACGCGGTGTTCGAACGAGCGGACGATGCAGCCACGGCCCAGGTCTGCCTCGCCGACCTCGCGCGCCGCGCTGCGCTCAACGTCATCGTGACTCTCTACGGCCTGTCCGGTCCGCTCGAGCGGCTCGACCTGCGTGCCGAAGGCACGACCCTGCACCTCGAATCCGCGTTCCGCCTCCAGGAACTGCGGACGCTCTTCACGCTGCTGCGAGGCCTCCTCAGCCCGGCCCCGGTGGCACCCGCCCCGGCGGCCCCCGCCCCGCCGGTCCCCGCCGCCGTTCCACCCCCGTGAGTCTGGCGGACCGACGGTTCCGCCGTCGCCGCCCTCCCGCTCGGGCCGTGGCGCGCGGCGCACCAACGCAAAGCGGGGAGCGCGCCTCTCGGCTTCGCCCCCCGCCCGCGACGTCCTCGGTCGGACCGGGGTCTCGCGACCCATGGCCCGCCCGGAACGACGATGCTCAGCCGATCAGGTCCTTGAGGGCCTTCACCGGCACGGCGCGCAGCTTGCGCGACGCGGGCACGTCCTTGACGACGACCTCGCCGGTCGCCGGGTTACGGAACTTCTTGCCCTTCTGGGCCTCGGTCTTGCGGACCTTCAGGCGGACGATGCCGGGCACCTCGAACTGCTCGGGGCCGCGCTTGCCGAGCTCACGCTTCAGCAGGCCACGGATCGCCTCGAACACCTCACTGATTTGCTTGCGCGAAAGGCCGGTCTTCTCGGCGAGCTCGCCGAGGACCTGGGCCTTCGTGAGCTTCTTCGCGGGGGTCTCCTTCGCCATGACTCTCATCCTCCTCAGGGAGACTTCCGTCTCCACGAATCATCCAACGTTTCAACGTACCGTTCGGTGCACCAGCCACCGACCCCCCCAATCAAGAGAGCCGAGAAGCCGCCGACAACCCCTCCCGAACCACTGCTCTTGCCGGAAGGTGCCACCCCGCGGGAATCCCTTGTTTCAAAGGCATTCCCGTCGAAGTGCTCCCTCGATGCCACCGTTCCTCAACCCTGACAAGCGCAATCGACGAGCGCGTCGAAGAAACACCGTCAAATCGCATCGTGACGGTGGAAAATCATGATTTCCCTCGCCGTCGAGCGCGATCTGCCCGGTGCCCCGCGGGGTGGATCGACGCGGCCCGCAGCGCGTCCGTTCGCGCGGTCATCCGGCGCTCCTGGCTACGGTTCTGGTGGTCGAAGCCGAGAAGATGCAGCACGCCGTGCGCCAGAAGCATCCGCACCTCCTCGTCGGTGCTGCGTCCGTGCGCGCGCGCCTGACGCTCGGCGGTGTCGACGGAGATGATGACGTCCCCGAGCAGCCCGGCCGCGAGGTGCCCCGCGTGCCCCACGCGCATGGCGAAGGCGAGCACGTCGGTCGGCTTGTCCTTGTGCCGGTAGTCGCGGTTGAGCGCGTGGATGGTCGCGTCGTCGCAGAGGACGATCGACAGTTCACACGTGTCGAGCCGCATCGCGCGCAGCATTCGCTCCGCCCACCCCCGCACCGTCCGCGGGGCCATGCACACCGTCGCGGAACCCTCGTTTCGGATCCAAACGTTCACGGGCGCGACGCTAGCCGGTGCCGCCGGCGCGGTCGAGCGGCTATGCTGCCGCCGATGTTCGAGAAGATTCTGGTCGCCCATCGCGGCGAGGTCGCGGCGCGGGTCGCACGCACGTGCCGCCGCATCGGGGCCGACACGGTCGCGGTCCACGCCGAAGGCGAGGACGACGCCGTGCACGTGCAAGCCTGCGACGCGTCCGTGAGGCTCGAGAGCCCCGCAGGCTACGACGACCCGGACACCCTGATCGCCGCCGCCACGTCGACGGGTTGTGTCGCGCTGCACCCGGGCTACGGGCGAAGGGATCTGGACCCGACCTTGTCGTACGCGTGCGAGCGCGCGGGCATCACGTTCGTCGGCCCCCCGCCGGAGATGCTGGTGCTGCTCCGCGACCGCATCTCGCTCCGCAACGCCGCCGTGGACGCCGGACTGCGGGTGTTGCCGGGCAGCGAGCGCCCGGTGCGGGACGCGGCCGAACTTCGTGAGGACGCCGAGCTCCTGGGCTATCCGCTGATCATCAAGCCGGCGTTCGGAACCGCCGAGGCGATGGACCCGATCGTCGTCAGCCGCGCCTCCGAGCTCGAGCGTCAGCTCGCGCGGATGGAGTGGGATGGCAACTCGGTCTACGTGGAGCGCCATCTCGACAGGCCTCGGCACGTCGAGGTCCAGCTCGTGGGCGATGGACAAGGCAGCGCCGTCGTCGTCGGCGACCGCGAGGTCAGCGTCCGAAAGGACCAGCGCCGCGTCCTGGCCGAATCGCCCGCGCCGGCCATCGACCAGCTCCATCGCGGCGATGCCGTGCGGTCCGCGATGTGGGCCGCGGCCATGGATCTCACGCTGTCCTTCCGCTACCGCGGCATCGCGAGCGCCCACTTCTTGCTCGATGCGCACGGGCAGTTCTTCTTCGTCGGCTTTCATCCCGTGTTGCAGCCCGAGCACGCCGTCGAGGAGATGTGCGCGAACATCGACCTCGTCGAACTGCAGGTCCGGCTGGCGCAGGGTGAGTCGATGCCGGCAGAGGCCATCCGTGCCGAACCCTCGGGACACGCCGTCCAGGCGCTCGTGGAGGCCGCGACCGATCCTCGTGACGGGCGCCCGTTCTCCGCGCGGGTCGAGGACGTGCGCTGGCCTCCCGCGCCGACGGGCAAGGTCCGCATCGAGACCGGCATCCAAGCGGGCTCCCGTGTCCGTCCGGAGCACGACCCCCTGGTCGCCTCCGTGACGACGTACGCCCCCACGCGGCACGAGGCCGTGCTGATGCTCGATCGGATCATCGCGGAGACCCGCATCGCGCCCCTCACCACCAACCTGCGCCTCCTTCGTCGCGCCCTGAACCACGAGAGCTTCCGAGCTTCTCAGATCGACGAGGGGTTCCTCGAGCGAATCGGCCCCGGGCAGCCCTGAACGCGGGGCCGCACCCACCCGCCGTGCTAGCTTGGTCTCGATGACCGCGGAGCGCCGCGAACTGAAGCTCGTCCGAGAATCCCTGGAGTCGGTGGTCTCACCCGAGGTGGCGGCGGCCGTGCTCTTCGACGCGCTCGACCTGCACGAGGGGCCCCTGCCCTCCGACGTGGCGTCCCTCGTCGCCTTCGTCGGTGGTGCGCTCCGGGGCGCCCTGCGGACCCGTCTCGGCCCTGCCGCGGAGAGCGTCGCGGACGAGCTGTCGCTCCATCTCGGCCTCGTCCTGCCGGCGGCCGCATCGCCTCCGAGACGGTGGGACAGGGTCACGACCCGAGAAGTCCTCGTGGATGGTCGGCCCGTTCGCGTGCTCGTCGTGTCCGGCCGCGCGGCGCTCGCCGAGAAGCTGATGGCCTGCCTCGGCGAGTTCCGGGTCTCCCCGGTGGCCGTCACGACGCCCGAGATCCTCGACGCGCAGTCTCATCTCGGCCTGCACGCGGTCGTGCTCGTCGACGCCGCCGACTTCGCGCCGATCGAACCCTCGATGCTCGCGCTGCGGCTCGCGTCGATGGACCCGATGGTGCTGCGGATCGTCTGGGGAGGAGAGCTTCCCTACGGCGCGGCGCTGCTCCGGGCGATGTCCGACCGGGAAGCCGTCGCGCACGCCGTGGACCGCCGAGAGGGATTCGAGCCTCTCCTCGACCTCATCCGCTCGCGCCAGGTCCGCCCGGGGCCGCCGCCCCGGAGCTGAACGCAGGGCGCGACGCCGGGCGAGACCCGAGGAACTTCAGCCGCCCCCGAGACGCCGCGGAGGCCGTCGGCCACCACGAACGCCCCGGGGTTCGGTCCGCCATTCAACCTGCCCGCAGCGTGGAGCGGCCCGCGAAAATCAACCTGCCCGCAGCGTGGAGCGGCCCGCGAATCGCGCCCCGCTGCCGAGCATCTCCTCGATGCGGAGCAGCTGGTTGTACTTCGCGATGCGGTCGGAGCGCGACGCCGAGCCGGTCTTGATCTGCCCGGCCCCCGTCGCCACTGCGAGATCGGCGATGAAGGTGTCCTCCGTCTCGCCGCTTCGATGGGAGATGATGGACGAGTAGCCGTGCTGCGCGCCGAGGCGGATCGCCGCCAGCGTCTCGCTGACCGTGCCGATCTGGTTGACCTTGATGAGGATGGAGTTGGCGATCTTCTCCTCGATGCCGCGGGAGAGACGCTCGACGTTCGTGACGAAGAGGTCGTCCCCGACCAACTGCACCTTGGCGCCCAGACGCTCGGTCAGCCGCTTCCAGGTCGACCAGTCGTCCTCGGCGCAGCCGTCTTCGATCGAGACGATCGGATACTTCGCGGCGAGCATCGCGTAGGTCTCCACGAGCGCCGCGCCATCGAGTTCCTTCTTGTCGAAGGTGTAGAGCTTCGTCGCGGCGTCGTAGAACTCGCTCGCCGCACAGTCGAGCGCCAGGGAGATGTCCTTGCCCGGCGTGTACCCGGCCTTGTCGATGGCCTCGAGGATCACCGCGAGGGCCGCCTCGTTGTTCGGCAGACGCGGGGCGAAGCCGCCTTCGTCCCCCACGCTCGTCGCGAGCCCCTGCTTCTTGAGGATCGCCTTCAGATGGTGAAACACCTCCGTGCCTGCGCGCAGCGCCTCGCGGAAGCTCGTCGCGCCATGCGGAACGACCATGAATTCCTGGATCTCGAGGCCGTTGTCGGCATGCGCGCCGCCGTTGATGATGTTCATCAGCGGCACCGGGAGCACGCAGGCCTGCGCCCCGCCGATCGAACGGTAGAGCGGGAGGCCGAGCCCCTCCGCCGCCGCGCGCGCGACGGCCATCGAGACCCCGAGGATCGCGTTGGCGCCCAGCTTCCCCTTGTTCGGCGAGCCGTCGAGATCGATCATCGACTGGTCGATGCCGTGCTGGTCGAGGGCATCCCGACCCAGGACCTCCGGCGCGATGCGCTCCATCACGTTCTCGACGGCCTTGCGGACGCCCTTTCCGAGGTAGCGGCCCTTGTCCCCGTCTCGCAGCTCGACGGCTTCGTGCTCGCCGGTGGACGCCCCCGAGGGGACCGCCGCGCGCCCGACGATGCTCTCGTCGACCTCGACCTCGACCTCGACGGTGGGGTTGCCTCGCGAATCAAGAATCTCTCGCGCGATGATGCCAGTGATCTCGAGCATGGTTTCCTCCCGGATGGACGCGCGGAGTTAACCGCCGTGGGCCGCCACGTCAACGGGTCGCACCCTTCTGCCACCGAAGTCGCGCCGCGGGCATCGATCGAGCGGGTGACTTGTGCTATCCACGCTGCCGCACGCTCCCGTAGCTCAGCTGGATAGAGCAATCGCTTCCTAAGCGAGAGGTCGCAGGTTCGAATCCCGCCGGGAGCGCTTCGAACATGCCGGCAGGCCCGGCCCCGAGGGAAAGCTTCGGGGCCGCGTCGTCCGCGCACCAAGACCCGCGGCGTCGGGGCAGCCTCAGAGGAGACGGAGCCGGTAGGTCGGTGGGCCGCCCCCGAGGTCTCCGAGGTACAGCCACCCGTCCTCGTGCACGGAGCACGTCGCATTGCATCCATGATCGACGGGGAAGTCGGGGATCCGCACCCAGCGCCGCGTGGCGATCGTGTACTGCCAGATGGACGTGCCACCGCATCCGAGAGCCGCGTAGATGTGCCCCGATCGATCCGGGCAGAACGCGTCGCTGAGATTCGATTCAGGCAGCGGATCGCTCTCGATGGTCGTCGTCGAGGTCGCGATGTCGAACCGGTAGAGCCCCGTGCTGAACGCGCCGCCGAAGTAGACGGCGTTCGTGGCGGCATCGTATCCGACGCGGGTCTGGGTCGCCGCCGAGACCCCGGTCGGGAAGTACGACAGGGCGTTCGTCGTCGGGTTGTACCGGACCAGGCTGTTGGAGCTCGTGTAGCTCCACACGTTGCCCGCGCCGTCGACCGTGCTCTGCGCGTCGGGGCTCCCGCCGGTGACGTCGCTGCGCACCAGGGACCAGGTGTCCGATGCCACGCTGTATCGCATGACGTTCGGCGCGGTCACGCCCCAGAGGTCGCCGAGCGCGATGGCCGGCGCGGCGAAACCGCCCAGGGTCCCCGGCGACGATGGGAGGGTGGACCACGTCCGGGTCGCGATGGAGAAGCGCGCGAACGAACTGCCGCCCGAGGCATACATGAACGCGCTCCCCGCAGGGACCCATGCCTGAAAGCCCCGCACCGGATGGGGGCCAATGAGCTCCCAGGTCGTCCCCGTGCCTCCCGTGAAGCCGGTCCGCGGCGTACAAAGCCCCGACACGCAGGCCTCGGTCGCAGCGCAGGCGCGGCCGCACGTGCCACAGTTCGTCGCGTCGGTCGCGAGGTTCACGCACGCGGCGCCGCAGGCCGTCGCGGCCCCGGGACACACGCAGGCATTCGTCATGACGTTGCAGCTCTGACCGGCGGCGCACGTGGTCGCCCCCGGATCGCAGCGGTCCGCGGCCTCGTTGCACGTCTCCACGCCGTTGCAGCTCACGGCGTCCGCGCAGGCCCTCGCAGCGCCGCCACCGCAGGTGCCGGCAGCGGAGCAGAGCTCGCCGGTCGTGCAGAAGAGGCCGTCATCGCAGCTGGCACCCGCGTTCGCGCTCCAGGAGGAGGTCGACGTCGCGGGCCGACAGATCTGGCAGGCGTTCATCGGGTTCGCTGCGCCCGCTCCAAAACAGACCCCGGCGATGTTGCATCCCGTGCACGTCGCCACGCACAGGTTCGTGGCCGGGTTGCAGAGCTGGTCCGCCGCGCACGTGCTGGTCCCAGGCACGCAGCGGTCCGAAGCCTCGCTGCAGGTCTCGACCCCGTTGCACGAGACACCATCGTCGCAGAAGCTCGGCACCGGGCTCCCGGCGCAGACCCCGCCCGCGCACACGTCTCCGCGCGTGCAGAACGCGCCGTCGTCGCAGGAGGCTCCTTCGGCGGGGCTGAAGGCCGCGCGCGACACGTCGGGCGCGCAGGTCTCGCACGGGTTGCCGGGGTTTCTCTGCCCCGCGCCGAAACAGACCCCGCCCACGATGCACCCCGTGCAGAGCAAGGCGCACCGGTCGCTGCGCACGTCACAGACCTCGTCGGCCGCACAGGCCGTCGTGCCCGGCGCGCAGGCGTTGGCGTCCTCGTCGCACGCTTCGACCCCGTCACACGCGACGCCATCGTCGCAATCACGCGCTGCCCCGCCCACGCATGCGCCCGCCGCGCACGCGTCGCCCATCGTGCAGTAGAGGCCATCGTCGCACGTCGCCCCGTCGTTCGCGCTCCACGCCGAGGCCGAGGCCGAGGTCCGGCACACCTGACAGGGGTTGGACGGGTTGATCTGTCCGTCGCCGAAACACATGCCGTCGATCACGCATCCCGCACAGCCGCCCGCGCAGGCGCCCGAGAGCGCGTCGCAGACTTCGCGAGGCCCGCACGTCGGCGTCCCAGGTTCGCAGGCGCCCGCCCCGTTGTTGCATGCCTCGGCGCCGTTGCAGGCGAGCCCATCGTCACAATCGCGCACCCGACCCGCGCAGACCCCGGCCGAGCAGAGGTCGGATTCGGTGCAGAACATGCCGTCGTCGCAACGGACCCCGTCGTTCGGGCTGAACGCCGTGCCCGAAAGCCCAGGCGCGCACACCTCGCACGGGTTGCCGGGATTCGGAACTCCCTCGGGGAAGCACACCCCGGCGACCAGGCAGCCCGCCGAGCACTCGAGCACGCTGGGACCTGCGTCCTGCCCGCCGTCCAGATTGCCCACGATGGGTGTGCCGCACGCGGCGATCGTCAGAACGCCGACCCACATCGCCAAGGCCACCACGCGCGATCTCGACGAACCCATCGCGAACCTCCCTGTGACTGCCGAGGACGCGCACACCCGGCGCGCCTCCCGAGGACGCTACAGGACAGTGCGCCCGACCCCAAGGCCGTATCGGTCGCCCTGGTCTTCTGCGCACGCGCGCTGCCGCGCCCGGAGGAACCAGCCCACGGCCCCGAGGCGCGTTAGAGTCGACCCGTGTTGTGGTTGTCGCTCGTCGGAGGCGTCGTTTCGTCCATGGGGTTCGTCGTCGCGTACGCGTGGTACGCGGAACGAACCCCCGCGCGAGCGCGGGCGCTTCGCCCCCTGGCCCCGCTCGTCGCGATGACGGCCATCGTCGGTGCGGTCGCCGTCGGCCACACGCTGGCGGGCTCGAGCCACCGCACGGTCGAGGGGGAGGTCGTCCGCAGGTTCGAAGTTCCCTGGAAGCAGACGCGGATGCCGTACCTCGAGGTGCGAGGGCCCGAAGGCGACACGCCCGCGGTCCCGGTCCCGCGGGCCTTGTGGGACCGATGCCCGGTCGGCGCGCACTACGCCCGCGCGGCGATGTCCGACGAGGTGCGTTGCGGGGACACGACGATGGTCGATACGCTCGATTTTCTACGCGGTGTCGGGCTCCTGTGGGGGATCCTCGTCGCCAGTCTCGCCATGGCGATGGTCCATCGCATCTCGCGAATCCAGAGCGGCGAGTGACGCGCGCGCGACACGACGCCGCCTCTCTGCCCGTTCGATTCGGGACCCGGTACGCTCCCGGGGCATGAACCCCTCCACCCCATCGGGCTCCGACCCGCCGCTCGTCGTCCACGGCTTCGCCTCGGTGTGGGGACAGCCGAGCCCGAGCCCGTTCGCGACCAAGCTCGAGACCTGGCTCCGCATGGCCGGCTTGCCGTACCGCACCGCCCTCATCGCGGGTCGGCCACGGTCCAAGAGCGGCAAATTCCCCTACATCACCACGCCGGATGGTCGCCTCATCTCCGACTCCTCGGTCATCCTCGAGACGCTCACCGCCGAGCGCGGAGTGACGCTCGACGCGAATCTCACGCCGCTGGAGCGCGCGCATGCGCGCATGCTCCAGCGGACCCTCGAGGAACACCTCTACTGGACGATCGTGTGGTTCCGGTGGGTGCGCCCGTCGGGCTTCGAGCACGTGCGACGCGACTATTTCCGGCACGCCCCGCCGGTGCTTGCCGGGCTCATCCCGCGGGTGGCCCGCCGAGGCGTGAAGCAGCAGGTCATCGCGCAAGGCGTGGGGCGTCACGACGAGGCGAGGATCCTGACGCTCGCGGCCCAGGATCTCGATGCAGTCGACGCCCTGCTCGACGACAAGGACACCGTGTTCGGCGCGCCTTCGTCTGCCGACGCCATGGTGTTCGCCTTCGTCGGCGCATGCCTCGCCACTCCGGGAGGCTGTCCGCTCGCCGCCCTCGCGCGCACGTATCCACGCCTCGTGGCGCACGTCGAGCGGATCCACGCCCGTCATTGGCAGCACCCCGCCGAGCGCGTGTCGGGGTGACATCCCGACGCCCGCCGAGTGCTCGCCCCCCGACAGCCCCCGGGCGGGGACCGACGCCTCAATCGCGAAGCATCACGACGGTCGGGATGGGCGCCAGCAGAGCACCGCCGCCGAGGGCCGCGATCTCGAGAAAGAACGCCGCGCCCACCGGCTCCGCACCCAAGCGCCGGACCAGCTCGCAGGCGGCGCGGGCCGTGCCTCCCGTGGCGATCACGTCGTCCACCACCAGCACCCGCGCCCCGGGCCGCAACGCATCGCTGTGCATCTCCACCGCGTCGGAGCCGTACTCGAGATCGTAGTCGACCCTCGTGGTGACGTGCGGCAGCTTGCCCGGCTTGCGCACCGGCACGAAGCCGACGCCGAGCGCGAGCGCGAGCGGCGCGCCGAAGAGGAATCCCCTCGATTCGATCGCCACGACGACGTCCGGCGCCAGGGGTCGCACGGCCTCCGCGAGCCAGCCGATGCACCCCCGGAAGGCCTCCGCGTCGGCGAGCATCGGCGTGATGTCCTTGAACAGGATTCCGGGCTTCGGGAAGTCCGCGACCTGCCGCACCCGCGAACGCGCGAGAATGACCCGAGAATCCTGGCTCATGTCATCCCTCCGGGGCGAGCTCGCCCACGCCGGCGACGAACGCCGCGAGCCCGAGATGCTCGGGGTAGACCATGTCGAGCCGCAAGGGCGTGACGGACACGTAGCCCGCGTCGACGGCCTCGGTGTCGGTGCCCTCCTCGGGGTGGTGATGCGCGTTCGGGCCGCCGAGCCACACGTACTCGTGCCCCCGGGGATCGCGCCGCGTGACGACTTCGTCGTCGTACGACCGCCTCCCGAGGCGCGTCGCGCGGATGCCGTGGTGCACCGCAGCCCCCGCGGGAAAGTTCACGTTCAACAAGGGCGTTCCGCCCGCCGGCGTCCCCGCCGCGAGCACCCTGCGCACGATCTCCACGGCGACCTTCGCGGCCTGCTCGAGCGACCCCTTCGGACCGCACGAGAAGGCGATCGCGGGCACGCCACGCAGCGCGGCCTCCCGCGCCGCAGCCACGGTGCCCGAGTAGAACGTGTCGGAGCCGAGGTTGTAGCCGTGGTTGATGCCGCTCACGACGAGGTCGGGACGACGGGGCAGAAACCCGTCCCGGTGGAGCGCGACGTACACGCAGTCGGCCGGCGTTCCATCGACCGCGTGAAGGCCATCGACGGTTCGATGACGGAGGGGGCGCGCCAGCGTGAGCGCATGGCTGTTCGCGCTCTGCTCGGTGAGGGGCGCCATCGTGACGACGTCGGCGACCTCGAGAAGCGCGGCGCGCAGCAACCGCAGCCCCGACGCGTGCACGCCATCGTCGTTCGACTGCAAGATCAAGGGGCGTTCGGGCATGGGCCGCAGCCTGCCTCGTGAAGGGACCCGCGGGCCAGGAGAAAGCGCGGCCACGACGGGTCCGGCATGGCGCGGGTCGGACGAGACGCGTCACCGAGGGGCCTGTGGCACCGAGCGGGGTCGCGGGCCGTGCGAGACGCGTCACCGAGGGGCCTGTGGCACCGAGCGAAGTCGCGGGCCGTGCGAGGCGCGTCTCCGAGGAACCCGTGCACCGAGCGAAGTCACGGGCTCCTCAGGATTGCCCCGGAAAACACACGAGCCGCGAAGCTTTCGCTCCGCGGCTCGTCTCGACTCGATTCGGGGCGGCGGGATTCGAACCCACGACCCCCAGACCCCCAGTCTGGTGCGCTAACCAGGCTGCGCCACGCCCCGTCAAAGTCGCCCGGTCTCCCGGAGCGGCGGAGACTACCCGCAATCGCGGCGAGATCAAGGCCGAACTCGCAAAAGGTGGCCCCTCCCCTCAATCACGGGTGCGCCAGGGCCCTGCACCGCGGCCTCGAAGCGCGCTCGGCATCCCGCCTGGCGCCGCGAACGGCTTCGACGACGGGCTCTCCGTCGTCACTCGGTCGAGAAGCGCCTGCAGCTCGGCTCGGAGGGCCAGCAGATCGCCACGCCGTTCGAGCGCTGTCGCGGACGTGCCACCCGGATCCTGGGCAGGGCCGAGGTGCCCCATCTCGCGGAGGCGCTTTCGCGCGCCTGCGATCGTGAACCCCTCCTGCTGCAGCAGGTGCTTGATGACGAGGGCGAGCTCGACATCCCGACGTCGAAACTGCCGGTGCGACCCGCGGGTCTTCATCGGCTTCAACACACCGAACTCGTCCTCCCACGCCCTCAACACGTGAGGCTTCACGCCCACGAGCTCGGACACCTCCCCGATGCGGAAGAACAGCTTGTCCGGCAGCACGCCCGCAGGCATCGCCACCGTCTGCGCGGCTTCGCGGGTCACGACGCCGACCGACGTCGGCCGCCCACGGCCGTCGCGCGGACCCGAGCCACGGGTCGACACGCCGAGCTCAGCCCTCCTCGCGCGCGTCGAAGGTCGCTCCCGGATTCAGCGCCTCCTTCAGCTTGGGGCTCGGGCGAAACGTGAGCACGCGACGGGCGCTGATCGGCATCGGGGCATTCGTCCGCGGATTCCGGCCGATGCGCCCCCGCTTCGCGCGCACGACGAAATTGCCGAACCCGCTGATCTTGATCTTCTCACCGTCGGCGAGAACGTCCTTCATCAGATCGAACACGGTCTCGACCACCTGCGCGGCCTCTCGCTTCGAGAAGCCCCCGACTTGCTCGTAGATGCCGTCGATGATCTCGCTCTTCGTCATCGGCCCTCCCGCAGCGTGGGACTCCAACACGAACCCAGACACCGTTCAAGGGCCGCACCGGATCGTGTGTCGCCACACGGCCCGTCTCGTCGCGCATGCCGTCCGACGCGGACCGTCAGCCGCGCAGCGCGCCCCCGAACCGGGCGGTGACCGTCGCCACGACGTGCGCGTGGGCCTCGTCGACGCGGACGTCCGTCATCGTGGCCTCCGGGTCGCGGTAGGCGATCCGGAACGCCAGGCTCTTGTGACCCTCGGCGATGGGACGTCCTCGGTACACGTCGAAGACCTCGACGCTCTCGGCCCACGGAGACGCACCGTGCGCCGCGCGCTCCACCTCGCCTGCCCGCACGTCCTCGGGCACGACCACGGCGAGGTCCCGCAGCACGGATGGGAAACGCGGCAATCCCCGGACCTTCGGCGCGGACGCGGACGTCGCCAGCGCCACGAGACGGTCCACATCGAGCGACGCGAACACGGGCCGACCTGCCACGCCGAAGGCGTCGACGACGTCGGGATGCACCTCTCCCAGGGTCCCGATCGCCAGGTCGCCGACGAAGACGCGGGCGCTCCGCCGCGGGTGAAGCCACGTCGCGTCGCCGGCGACATCGTCGTCGCGCTCCGTCCGCGCCTCGAGGCCGAGCGCCCGCGCGATGGACAGGATGGCGCCCTTGCCGTCGTAGAAGTCGAACGGGGTCTCGTCGCCGATCCACCCTTGGCGCGGGCCCGACAGGATCAGAGCGAGCGTCGGACGCTCCGTCACGCCCCGCGGCCCCGGTCCAGGATGGTACGAGCGACCGAGCTCGAAGAGCGCTGCGCGTCCGGCCTGATGCCGCTGCGCGCGGGCGATCGCGCCGATGAGACTCGGCAGCAGCGAGGTCCGCATCGCATGCCGCTCCTCCGAGAGCGGATTGGCGACCTCCACGGTGTCCTGAGGAACCCTCGCCATCTCGAGCTCACGTCGGGACGTGAACGAGAAGCCCACCGCTTCGAAGAGCCCCGCCGCCGCCGCCGCCTCGCGCAGCGCGCGCACGGTGGCGAACCGGCGATCCCCGACCTCCGCCTTGGCTGTGATCGACGCCAGTTGCGTCGGAATGAGGTCGTAGCCCCTCACCCGCGCGACCTCTTCGATCAAGTCCTCAGGGCGTCCCAGGTCCGGCCGGAACGAAGGCGCGGTGATCGACAGGCCGTCTCCCGGTCCCGGAGACACCCTGCAACCAACCCCCTCCAGGATCGCGCGCACTTCGTCGTCGGGCACAGGGGCCCCGAGCAGCGCATCGACGTGCCCCTTGCGCAGCGCGATCGACACCGGAGGCACACGCCTCGCGACGGTGTCGGTCGCGGTCGAGGCGGGTGCCCCGGACGCCCACTCGGAGAACAGTTCGGCAGCCCGCCGCACGACCCGCTCGAGCCCGTTCGGATCGCACCCGCGCTCGAAACGATGCGAGGCCTCCGTGTGCAGCCCGTGGCGCCGGGCCGTGCGGCGCACGGAACGCGGGTCGAACCACGCGGACTCCACCAGCACAGCCCGCGTTCCGGGTCGAACGCCCGAGTCCCGTCCGCCCATGACGCCGGCCAGCGCCACGGGACGCTCGGCGTCGGCGATGACGAGATCGTCGGAGGAGAGGACCCGCTCGACGCCGTCCAGCGTGACGAACCGCTCTCCCTCCGACGCGAGCCGCACGACGATCCGAGGGCCGCGAAGCGACGCCACGTCGAACGCGTGGATGGGATGCCCGGTCTCGAGCAACACGTAGTTCGTGACGTCGACGGCGGTGTCGATGGAGCGCTGCCCCAGCACGTGCAGGCGGAAGCGGATGGCGAGCGGAGACGGACCGATGTCGAGCCCCTGCACCACGAGCCCGAGGTACCGCGAACATCGCCCCGCCTCGAGGATCTCGACGGGAACCGAGTCGGGCACGCCCGGCAGCGAGGGCACCTGTCCGAGCGTGTCCCCGACGTGGGGACGGCGCGGGTCGACCACCGGGAAGCGGGAAGGCGAATCGCCCTGCGACGCGATCAAGCGACGCGGTCCGCCCGGCGCACGCGCCTCGAACGGGATCCCCGACATCAGCGCGAGTTCACGCGCGAGGCCCACGTGTCCGAGGCAGTCCGCGCGGTTGGGCGTGAGGGAGATCTCGAGGCGGTGGTCGGCCCCGCCGATCACGTCGGCGACGGGCGTGCCCGCGACCCCTCGGTCGACGCGTCCGAGCACCACGATGCCTGCCGAGTCGCTGCCGATGCCCAGCTCGGCCTCGCTGCACAGCATGCCTTCGGACCGGATCCCCGCGACGACACGGGGCTCTATCCGAAGCCCGCCGGGCAGCACCGCGCCGAGCTCCGCGAGGAGCACCCGGCCACCCGGCTCGGGCACGTTCGGCGCGCCGCAGACGATCTCCTTGGCCTCGCGGCCGTTCCAGACCGTCACGAGCGTGAGCCCGTCCCGCTCGGGGTGCAGCCGCTTCGCCGCCACGTCGGCCACGACGACCCCGGACAATCCGTGCCCGAAGGGCTCGATCGCCTCGACCTCGATGCCGCCGCGGGTGAGCCGCTCGGCCATCTCACCGGGGCTCGCATCGAGGCCCGAGAGCTCGCGGAGCCACGCGTGTGAAGCCTTCATGTGTCCTCAGAGCTGCGAAAGGAATCGGATGTCGTTCTCGTAGAGGAGGCGGATGTCCTTCACGCCATGCCGGAGCATCGCGATCCTGTCGATCCCCATCCCGAATGCGAAGCCGGTGACGGTCGTCGGGTCCCAGCCGCAGTGCTCGAACACGACGGGATGGATCATCCCGCAGCCGAGCACCTCGAGCCATCCCGTGCCCTTGCACACGCGGCACGACGCCGTGCGCTCTCGCTGCGCGTCGCTCCCCGCCTCGTCGAACGGCCGGCAGATCGTGCAACCCACGTCCAGTTCTCCCCCGGGCTCGACGAACGGGAAGTAACTCGGGCGAAAACGCACCGGCACCGAGGCGCCGAACATCCGCTTGACGAACGTCGTCAGCACGCCCTTGAGGTGCGAGAACGAGATGCCTCGATCGACCCAGAAGCCCTCCACCTGGTGGAACATCGGGGAGTGCGTCGCGTCGTCGTCGCGGCGGTAGACCTTCCCTGCCGACACGCACGCGATCGGCAACTCGCGGCGGCTCGACATGACGTGCACCTGCGCGTTCGAGGTGTGGGTCCGCAGCAGGACCTGGTCCTCGAAGCGAGCGGACGTCGCGCCGCGCACGAAGAAGCTGTCCTGCATGTCGGTCGCCGGGTGGTCCGGCGGGAACCCGAGACGCGTGAAGTTGAAGTCCGCCAGCTCGATCTCGGGCGCGTCGGTGACCTCGAAGCCGATGGAGGCAAACACCTCGAGCAAGGCGTCCGCGGTGCGCGTGATCGGGTGCGGCGAACCTCGACCGAGCGAGCGCCCCGGAAGCGTCGGGTCGACGGCGGGCCCCTCGAGATCGGCCTGGCGAGCGGCCTGCACGAGCGCGCTGAGTCGAGCGTCGAACGACGCCGTGACCTCGCGCTTGAGCTCGTTGGCGCGCTGCCCGAGCGCCTTGCGCCGATCGCCGGGAAGCGACGGCATGAGCTTCAGCAACTTGGTCAGTTCACCGCTCGGCCCGATCAGCTTGGCGCTGGCCGCACGCAGCGTGGCCTCGTCGACGCACGCGGCAAACGTGGCCTGGTGACCCGTGGCGACCTGCAGCAACCCGTGCTCGAACGCCTCGATCGCGTCGCCCATCGACCCTTCACTCCTCGGACCCAGAGGCCCCCGGAACAGCCCCGTGCCGGTCCGCCATACGCGCCGTCGTTGTACCACCGTCCGGCCTCGTCCGAGACGAGCCCGGCCGGGATCGACGGAACGAAAAAGGGGCCCGCACTGCGGACCCCTCCTCGATGCCGCGCTCAGCGGGCGGCGTTGACGACGGCCTTGAAGCCGCCCGGATCACGCATCGCAAGGTCGGCGAGGATCTTGCGGTCGAGCCCGATGTTGGCCTTCTTCAGGCTCGCCACCAGCCGGCTGTAGCTCACGCCGAGCTGGCGCGCGCCCGCGTTGATCCTGGCGATCCACAGACGGCGGAAATCGCGCTTCTTGGCGCGGCGGGCGCGGAACGCGTCCTGCCAACCATTGCGGACCTGCTCGACGGCATCGCCGAAGATCCGACCACGGGCTCCGTAGAACCCCTGCGCGTGCTTGAACACGCGATTGCGACGACGACGGGCCTTGAAGCCTCTTTTGGCGCGCGGCATGACTTGGCTCCTTCCTTACTTCCTCGAGGTCAAACGCGGCCGTACGGCAGGAGGCGCTTGACCATCTTCTCGTGGGTGGGGGAGATGAGCGAGTTCTTGCGCAGCCGGCGGAGCCGGTTGGCGCTCTTGCCGCGCATCATGTGGCTGAGGCCCGCGGTTCCACGGCGGACGTGGCCCGATCCGGTCAGCCACATGCGCTTCTTGGTCCCGCTGTGGGTCTTCATCTTCGGCATGACGTTCCCTTCTTCGAACGACGGCGTGGTGGCCAGCGCGCACGCGGCACCACGCGGGGAGCGAAGGTCTACGAGAGTGCACTCGTCGAGTCAAGGGCGGGACCGAGATCCCCCGGAGAGAAGCGCCGCGCCGTCCCCGCCTCGATCGCACGCACGGCCTCCACCACACGGGCGTTGACCGGCGTCGGCACGCCGTGCGCCGCCCCGAGGCGAACGATCTCCCCGTTCAGGTAATCGATCTCCGAAGGGCGCCCCGCGGCGAGGTCGTCGGCCATCGAGGACCGCGCCTCCGGGTCGATTCGGATCATCGACGAGGCGAGGAAGCGAAATACGGGATCGGGCAACGGCAACACGCGCGCCGACACGCGGGGGTCGAGGCGCCCCAGCCGGACCGGCCTCAGGCCCGCCGCCGCCATCGCCGCGAGGCCTTCTCGCTGGCACGCCGCGACGACCCGACGCCAGGCGCGATCGGCCAGCTGCGCCTGCAGAGGCTTGCCCGAGAGCGCATTGCAGGCGTTGTTGAGGTTCAGCAGAAGCTTCGTCCACAGCACGGGGACGATGTCGTTCGCGCCGCGGGCATCGAGCCCCGCCGCCCGGAACGCCCGCAGCAGCGAGGAGACCTGCGGATCGTCCGCCCGCGTCTCGATCACGAGAGGTCCGCTCGTGGTCTTGCGAAGGGCGCCCGGACCTTGCCAGATCACGTTCCACCCGACCGTCCCGGCACGCGCACGCGCCGGACCGAGCGCAGCCGAGAGGACCGACGGGTGCGTCACGCCATTCTGCAGCCCCACGACGAGCCCTCGACACGACGCCAGCGACGCCGCCGCGACCGGCAGCGCGGCCGCCTTGGTCGTCAGCAGGACCACCTCGCAGTCGGCCAGCGCCGACGGGTCCGAGGCCACGCGGACGCGGTCCGCGGCAATCACGCCGGAAGGCCCTTCGAGGTCGCTCCATCGAAGCCCATCGCGCTGCACGGGGGCGAGCACGCTCGGCCGCCCGACGAGCACGACCTCGTGGCCGCACGCGGCAAGGCGCGCTCCGAGAAACGTCCCGAGCGCACCGGCACCGAGCACCCCGAAGCGACTCACGTCGGACCTCGATCGACGGCTCCGCGCATCGCAGGCCGCGCGCCCTGCCGACCGCCGAGGTCGGATCGAGCGCGCGACCGCGCGCGGCTCACGTCGCCGCGCTGGAATCGTCGGCCCGCGCCCCGTCGGTCCCGGCCTTCTTCGCAGCCGCCGCCACCTGGGCCGCCACGCGCGCACGGATCTCCGGCTTCGGCGAGAGCAGGATCGTCATCGTCTTGGCCTCCATGCGAGGCGACTGCTCGATGATGCCGATGTCCTTCACGGCATCCATGATGTGGATCAGCTGACGCTCGGCGGTCTCGGGATGGGTGATCTCGCGGCCGCGGAAGCGGACGGTGATCTTCACCTTGTTGCCCTCCTCGAGGAAGCGGCGCGCGTGCTTGACCTTGACGTCCATGTCGTGGTCGTCGGTCTTGGGGCGGAGCTTGATCTCCTTCAGCTCCACCTGGATCTGACGCTTCTTGGCGTCGTTCTCGCGCTTCTTCTCCTCATACTTGAACTTCCCGAAGTCCATGATCTTGCACACGGGAGGGACGCCCTTGGGGTTCACTTCGACGAGGTCGAGATCCTTCTCCTTGGCGAGACGGAGCGCGTCCTGGGTCGGCATGACCCCGAGCATCTCGCCCTCGGGGCCGACGACGCGGATCTCCGGGATGCGGATTCGGTGGTTGGTGCGGGGACCGGCGAAGGCGGAGCGCTGAGCGCGGGGGTCGAAACGCGGACGGATGGTGACTTCCTCCTGTGGGAAGGGCGCGCGCCCTTCTGGAATGGACCGGGATAGTGAAACGAGCGCCCCCACACCACAAGCCCCCTGCGACGCTTCCGTCTCCAGGGGGCCGGAGGGTGCTCAGGCGGCCGGCCCCCGGAGGCTCGGCGCCCGCGCCTCGTTGGCGAGCCGCGCGACGACCTCGTCGAGCGGAATGAAGCCGAGGTCCTTGTCTTCGTCCCGCGACCGGATCGCGAGGCCGCGGCCTTCGACTTCCTTCTCCCCGATGACGGCGAGGTAGGGGACGCGCATCAGGCGCGCATTGCGAATCTTCGCGCCGAGCTTGTCCTTGCCGAGGTCCGACGTGACGCGGACACCACGCTCGATCAGGTGCGACTGGACCTCCCGCGCGTAGTCCTCGAACTTCTCGCTGACCGTCAACAGCGCGATCTGCTCGGGCGCGATCCACGTCGGGAAGGCGCCCGCCGTGTGCTCGATCAGGATGGCGAAGAAGCGCTCGATCGAGCCGAGGATGGCGCGATGGAGCATCACGGGGCGATGCTGGCTGTTGTCGTCGCCGACGTAGTGGAGGTCGAACCGCTCGGGGAGGTTGAAGTCGCACTGCATCGTGCCGAGCTGCCAGCTGCGCCCGAGGGCGTCCTTCAGGTGGAACTCGATCTTCGGGCCGTAGAACGCGCCTTCCCCGGGTGCCGTCGAGTGGTCGAGGCCCTTGGCACGAACCCCCTCGAAGAGCGCCTGCTCGGCGCGATCCCAGATCGCATCGTCGCCGAGACGCTCCTCGGGACGCGTCGCGATCACCACCCGCACGTCCGAGAACCCGAAGTCGCGGTAGACCGTGTAGACGAGATCGATGAACGACTCGATCTCCTGACGCACCTGATCGAGCGTGCAGAAGACGTGCGCGTCGTCCTGACAGAACGTGCGAACCCGCGTCATGCCCTGGGTCACGCCGCTTCGTTCGAATCGGTGCAGGCGCCCGAAGTCCGCGATCCGCAGCGGCAGTTCCCGATAGCTGCGTCGCTGCATCGCGAACATCAACGCATGGCCGGGGCAGTTCATGGGCTTGACGCCGAACCGGATCCCCTCGCGGAGCGCGCGCTCGATCTCACCCTTGCTCGAGAGCTGCTCCTTGCTCAAGTGCTCGACGACCTCGTCGATGTTCTCCGACGTCGCCGCGAGGAACATGTTGTCCGCGTAAGCCGGAAGGTGCCCGCTGGTGGTGAACAGTTCTCGGTCGAAGATCTGCGGGGTGACGACCTCGTGGTACCCGAAGCGCACGTACAACGCGCGGACGTAGTCCATGAGGGCCGTGTAGATCTGCGCTCCTCGGGGCAAGAAGAACGGCGAGGCGGGCGCCCAGGGGTGGAACCCCACGAGGTCGAGCTCCTTCCCGAGCTTCCGATGATCGCGCTTCTTCGCTTCCTCGATCTGCTTGAGGTGGGCCTTCAGCGCCTTGTCGTTCGCGAACGCCGTCCCGTAGATGCGCTGCAGCATCGGGTTGCGCTCGTCTCCGCGCCAGTACGCGCCGGCCACCGTCGTGAGCTGGAACGCCTTGAGAAAACGGGTGCTCGGGACGTGCGGCCCCTCGCACAGATCGGTCCATCCACCGTGACGATAGAGGCTGATCTGAACGCCCGACGCCGCGAGCCGCTCGAGATGCTCGAGCTTGTAGGTCTCGTCCGTGCGCTCGAGAATCTCCCTGGCCTGCGCGGGGGTCACCTCCTCGCGCGTGAACGGGAGATCGGTCGCGACGATCTCGGACATCGTCTGCTCGATCCGCCGAAGGTCGTCCTCGGTGAACGCGCCTCCGGGACGGTCGTAGTCGTAGTAGAAGCCGTTCTCCGTCGCCGGCCCGAACGCCACCTTGGTGCCTGGGAACAGGCGTTGCACCGCGTCCGCCATCACGTGCGACGACGAGTGGCGAATCAACCAGAGCGCATCCGGATGGTCCAGACGCACCGGCTCGAAGGCGACGCCCTCAGGCAGCGGCGTGATGAGATCGACGAGCTTCTTCGTGCCGCCGAGGTCCACCCGGACGGCGATGATGTCGGGCGTGAACTTGCCCTGCGCCTCGAGCACCGACTTCGCGGTCGGCCCCGTCGCCGGCGTGTTCGTGTCGTTCGTCGTGACCAACGTCATCTCGAGACTCCTTTGCGACCACCCACCCGACACCGGCCCCCACGGTCCGTCCAGGCACCGTGGGCGACCACGACCCCACGCGTTGCGCGGCGTCCATCGTGCTGACTTCGTCGCGGGCGCTCCGACACGCGCACCGCAGCGCCCCACCTGGACGCGGACTCCGCTCGGTCCCAGCCCCACCGCACGACGCCCTGCGGCCGTCTGCGGGATTCATGGCGGAGATCATCCCCCCGGAGAACCGGGGGAGTCCCGTCCCCCCGAGACTCACGCCACGGCGCACATCCGACCGCCACGAAGTCACTTTCGAGGCCAAGACGGCCCACAGCCTTCGACCCGGAGGACGTCTGGGCCGGGCCGTCGCCGCCACTTCCAGTGGTCCGTGCTCCCGCTCCCTCCCGACCGCGCAGGGGACGGATTCCGAGGGATGGGGCGTCATCGAGGACCGAAAAACTAGGCACGGGCGGGCTTGAACCGCCGACCCCTACCGTGTCAAGGTAGTGCTCTACCACTGAGCTACGTGCCTGAGGGAGGCGGGGTGGTACCCGCGAACTCGACGGCTGTCAAGCCGCATTCCGCGACGGGGCTCGATCGTACGAGGCCCCTCGGCGCAAACGCTTGCCGAACAGGTGCTCGCCGGTTAATGTTCCGGCCCTCCGGAGTACAAGTCGAATGGCCCGTGTCACCGTCGAAGACTGTCTGACCCACGAGGAGAACCGGTTCGCCCTGGTCCTGCTCGCCTCCCAGCGCGCCCGGCAACTGCTGAAGGGCGCCCCGGCCCTGGTCCGGAGCAAGAACCGTCCGGCGATCACGGCGCTCCGGGAGATCGCGTCCGAGCGGGTTCACTGGAACCGCCGGGTCCACGAGGTGGTCGACGAGTTCGTGATCGAGCGCAAGGCCGCGGAAGCGGGACGCTGAGAGTGCGGTGCGGGTCCGCGCCTCGGCGCGGACCTGGTTCGTCGCGGTCAGCCGATCGAGTCGAGGCGCGCGACCGTCGCCCGCGGTCCTGAGGCGACGTCTGCGACGGCCGACAGGTGGCTTCGGCCCGGTCGGGTGGAGGATCTCGACGTGGGCCGATGGCACGTGGGCCCACTTCAAGCGGGCCGCCGCCCGCGGGTCCCCCGCGGCATGTTCCAGGCGCGCTCAGCCGGCGCGGTCCATCTTTTGATGACCGCCCAGTCGGTAGAAGCGGCGCAACTCTCCGGAAAGCGCATGCCAAGCGCCGCGGTCGACGAACTGTCGCTCCAGCGCCTCCGTGTACCTCGCCGCGAGGCGGGTCGCGGCGCGGTAACGTGCACCGCGAACCGATTCCGGCGCGTCGAGGAACGCGGCGTCCGCATACAAACGCGCTCGAAGTTGCCGACTCCGGTCGCGCGCCCGCACCCACGCCGCGCCCTGCCCTGACAGCAAGGACTGCGGCTCCGTTCCAGGGCCGAGGAGTCCCAGCGCCCACTTGTCCACCTCGGCCTGGAGTTCGAGCTCGAGCTCGCTGACCGTGCCTTCGTGGTCCGCGCGAAACGCCAGGTAGACGAAGTGGCTGACGCCCTCCACGCCGAGGCAGGTCGCCGTGAAGGCCTCCTCCGGCCCCCACCAGTCCACCTCGCGACGGCGCCATGCCTTCTCCGCCACGTAGAGCGCGACCCGCGGGCCTTCGGCCTCGTTCACGACGAAGAGGACCTCGCCGCGACGTGTCGCCTCGACGCCGCCGAGGGCCTGCGCCTCCGTCTCGTCGCACAAGAAGTCCTCCACCGACACCTGCAGGTCGAGGTCGTAGAGTCGGGCGAGGCCCCGCTGGACGTCGGCGAGCATGGGCGTCAGTGCACCATCGTGTCCTCGCCCGCCGCGACGGGCATCACGCCCTCCGCGCAGAGACGCTCCGCGAGTCGGGGCGAACGTGTCCGACGCCAGCGGTCGTAGAGTCGGACGATGTCCTGCGGCGTGCGAAGCACGGTGCTCTCGCGGACCTCGTCCAGAACGGCCGCGAAGGTGTCGAAGCGCCTCGCGAGCTGCCGGAAGGTGGGGCTCTGGGGTGACACGGACGGCGCCTGGGCGGCCAGGAGCGCCGCGCTCTCGTAGGCCCCGCCGCCCATGTGCCGGACGTAGTCCGCGCTGACGCCCCGCCGTTCGAGATGGTCTGCGAAGAAGCCGGTCATGCAGAGGGCCTCGTCGCCGACGGCGCGGTAGAGGCGCACCCGGTCGGCCGTGCTCGGCGCGCTGTGGGCCTCCGCGAGCTGGAGGGCGAGCGGAACCGCCCCGGGGGCCTGCCGGCGACCGGCCCCGACCGACGACATCAGCTCGACGAGGTAGGACCGCGTCCCCTCGTCGGCCTGGACGCCCCTCCGGTCGAGGGCGTCTTCGAGCCGCTCACGGAACCACAGACCCAGGTCCAGGAAGGTCTCGATCATGGGCTCACCTCCGTCCCTCCAAAGCTGGCCTCGGGTTCGGACGACGTCCAGAAAACTTCAAACATTTCGACATCTTCGATGACGAGACCGCGGAGTTCTCAGCAGTCCCAGGCCCCGAGTGCCAGCGCCGCTTCCCCACGGCGGGACGGATCGCAACGCCTCGCATTCATTGAACAAGATCCCGTCGCCAAAAAACATGCAGCCCGCGTCTTGACCGTGCCGTTGCGGGGCTTAGATTCCGGCCGCCGTCAGCACTCGACCCCGGTGAGTGCCAACGTCGCATCTACAACGTCCACGGAGGCTAGAGAACATGGCGATTCGTCCCCTGCACGACCGCGTGCTCGTGAAGCGCGTGAAGGAAGAGGAAAAGACCAAGGGCGGGATCATCATCCCGGACTCGGCCAAGGAAAAGCCGGTTCAGGGCGAGGTCATCGCGGTCGGCAACGGCAAGGTCCTGGACGACGGCTCGCTCCGCAAGCTCGAGGTCAAGCCTGGCGACACCGTCCTGTTCGGCAAGTACAGCGGGCAGGAGATCAAGGTCGACGGCGAGGAGCTCGTCATCCTCCGCGAAGACGACATCGTCGGCGTGGTCGTCTGAGCCGAGGCCCTGCCTCAACGTCCTCTGTTCGAAGAAGAAAGTAAGGAGTCGAGTCCATGGCTGCCAAGGAAATTCTGTACGATACGACCGCGCGCGATCGCATCCTCGCCGGCGTCAACACCCTCGCCAACGCGGTCAAGGTGACCCTGGGTCCCAAGGGCCGGAACGTGGTCATCGAGAAGAGCTTCGGCGCCCCGACCGTCACGAAGGACGGCGTCACGGTGGCGAAGGAGATCGAGCTCGCCGACCGTTTCGAGAACATGGGCGCGCAGATGGTCCGTGAGGTCGCCAGCAAGACCTCCGACGTCGCCGGCGACGGCACCACCACCGCGACCGTCCTCGCCCAGGCGATCTACCGCGAGGGCTCGAAGATGGTGGCCGCCGGCCACAACCCGATGGAGCTCAAGCGTGGCATCGACCTCGCCGTCACCACCATCATCGAAGAGCTGAAGCGCATCACCAAGCCGACCAAGGATCCGAAGGAGATCGCCCAGGTCGGCACCATCTCGGCCAACGGCGACACCGACATCGGCAAGTACCTCGCCGAGGCGATGGAGAAGGTCGGCAAGGAAGGCGTCATCACCGTCGAAGAGGCCAAGGGCCTCGACACGACGCTCGAGACGGTGGAGGGCATGCAGTTCGACCGCGGCTACCTCTCGCCGTACTTCGTCACCGATCCGGAGCGGATGGAGACGAACCTCGACGACCCCTACATCCTCATCTCGGAGAAGAAGATCTCCAACATGAAGGATCTGCTTCCCGTGCTCGAGGCGATCGCCCGTCAGCAGAAGCCCCTCCTCATCATCGCCGAGGACGTCGAGGGCGAGGCGCTCGCGACGCTCGTCGTGAACAAGCTCCGTGGCACGCTCCACGTCGCCGCCGTCAAGGCGCCCGGCTTCGGCGACCGCCGCAAGGAGATGCTCAAGGACATCGCGACGCTGACCGCCGGTCAGGTCATCGCGGAGGAGCTCGGGCTGAAGCTCGAGAACGTGACGATCAGCGATCTCGGCCGCGCCAAGAAGATCAAGATCGACAAGGAGAACACCACGATCATCGACGGTCAGGGCGACGAGAAGGAGATCGCCGGGCGCGTCGAGACGATCCGTCGGCAGATCGAGGAGACCTCCTCGGACTACGACCGTGAGAAGCTCCAGGAGCGTCTCGCCAAGCTCTCGGGCGGCGTCGCGGTGATCAAGGTCGGGGCCGCGACCGAGGTCGAGATGAAGGAGAAGAAGGCGCGCGTCGAGGACGCTCTCCACGCGACCCGCGCGGCCGCGCAGGAAGGCATCGTCCCCGGCGGCGGCGTCGCCCTGATCCGCGCCCAGAAGGCGCTCGAGGGCCTCACGGTGGTCGACGAGCAGCGTGTCGGTGTGAACATCGTCCGACGCGCGATCGAGGAACCGCTTCGCCAGATCTCGGCGAACGCGGGCGTCGAGGGCTCGATCGTCGTCGATCGCGTCAAGAACGGCACCGGTGGCTTCGGCTACAACGCCGCGAAGGACAAGTACGAGGACCTGATCGCGGCCGGCGTCATCGACCCCACGAAGGTCGTCCGCACCGCGCTTCAGAACGCGGCGTCGGTGGCGAGCCTGATGCTGACCACCGAGGCGCTGATCGCCGAGATCCCGAAGGAAGAGAAGGCCTCGGCGGGCGGCGGTCACGCGCACGGCCCCGGCGGCATGGACTTCTGATCCGGCCGACGAGCCACTGACGACGACGGCGAAGCCCGCGTCCCTTCCGGGGCGCGGGCTTCTCGTCGTTCGATGGCCCTGCGGTTCGAGGAATGGCGAGGCCGAGGTCCGCGTCCCTTCCGGGGCGCGGGATTCTCGTCGTTCGATGGCCCCGCGGCCCGAGGTGTGGCGAAGCCGAAGCCCGCGTCCCTTCCGGGGCGCGGGCTTCTCGTCGTTCGATGGCCCTGCGGTTCGAGGAATGGCGAGGCCGAGGTCCGCGTCCCTTC
>CAIKNO010000662.1 GCA_903828805.1 uncultured Sandaracinus sp.
ACGCGCCGCAGTCGCAGCTCCTGGCGCCGGCGCCTCAGCACCATCGCGCCGAGCACGAGCATCGAGCCCACGAGCGCAAGGGGGCCGTTCGGCGCTGCGCCGCCCGGAACCATGCAGCCGCAGCCTCCGGTCGCGCTCGCGTTCGGCAGCCCGCGGATCAGCGGGAGCGTCGCGGACGACGTGTTGCCCGACTCGTCGATGACCTCGACGCCCAGCACGCCGCCGTCGACGAGCCACGTGTCCGGGGTGAAGCGCGGGTCGCTCTGCCACTCGCCCCACACGCCGTCCTGCACCCGGAACCGGTAGCGCAGCGCGTCGTCGGGGGAGATGAGGTCGGCCGCGGTCGCGACGAATCCGAGACCGTCGCGCGACAGCTCGACCGTCGGCGGGGAGATGTCGACCAGCAGTTCGACGCGCGCCGGCGTCGGGTCGGCACTCAGCGGCTCGCCGCGCCGCCGCGCCCGCGCCTCGATCACGTGCCGCGCCTGCAGCAGGAGCGCGTCGTCGCGGAGCTGGACCCGGGAATCGGAGCTCCAGTGCGACCACGTCATGCCGTCGAGCCGGTGGCTGTACTCGTACTCCGTGCCGGGCTCGAACTGGCCCGCGAGATCGAGCCAGACCGAGTTCCCGTCGCCCTCGCTCCAGTGCGCGAGCGTCATGCTCTCGGGGTCGAGCGCGAGGTCGCGCGTGGAGAGCGTGGTGTCGACCGTCGAGACGACCATCGAGCTCGCCAGCCGAAGGTTCGCGAAGATGCCGAGGAAGCGCTCCCCGCCGTCGGCGACGCCGCGCACGCCGCCCATCGGGACGTCGAGTTCGAAGCCCATGATGGCCGGGAGCATGACGGGCGCGATCGCGCCGCCGAGCATGCCGGCGAACGTCGAGAGCACGCCCTCGAGCGCGCGCGCGATGGCCTCCGGATTGTCGGTCAGCATCTCGCTGTTGAGCACCATCGAGTTGGCGGCGTCCACGCCCTCGATGCGCGGCACGATCTGCCCACCCTCGACCGTCAGGTCGATGCGGATGGTGAGGTCGGCCTGGTACGTCATGAAGCGCACGTACCGCTCGGTGCTCCAGACGTAGAAGTCGATCTGGACCTGGGGCAGGGCGATCGTCAGGAGCGGTGCCGATTCATCGGTGCCGATGGTGAAGTCGGGCGGAAGCTGCGGACGGATCGCCAGGGTCAGAGGCGCCGCCCCGGACGGGAACGCGAGGTTCGCGAGCGACGGCGCGACGCCCGAGACGAGGCCGGTCGACAGCTGCTGGCTCAGGCGGGTGCCGGCGCCGATGCAGAGCATGCCGCTGTCGAAGAGACCGTACCCGGCGTAGTCGAGGTAGTCCTCGGAGAGGCCGATGCCGACGTGGGTCTCGGTCGAGGTGCCGGGAATGACGTTGCCGCGGAACGCCGCGACGCGCGCCACGTCGGGCAGCGGCGGCGGCGCGACGACCGGGACGCACGGGTTGTGCCCCGGAGAGCTCATGAACGTGCGGTCCATCGACATGAATCCGCCGACCATGAAGAGCGACATGCCGTTGTTCACGGCCTCGCCGTCGCCGCCCGACGCCAGCACGAACTGGCCCGGCGCATGGGTGCCGGGGGAGAAACCGCCGAGCAACGACGCGCCGAGGTCGCCACGCCCGTCGGTGCCGAGCAACGTCGGGACGCACTCGCCGCCGGCCGTGTAGCGACACACGGCGGTCGGGCCGGTGCCGTCCGCGACCGTCCCGGTCGGGCAGCCGAACTCGCCCTGCTGCGTGCAGAGCTGGTCGCCGAGGGCGCTCTGGATCAGGCCCGAGAACTGTCCCTGGAGCTGATCGAGGATGAGGTTCTTGATGAACCCGAGGTTCAGCGCGCCGCACGAGCCGAGGAAGCCGCCCGAGATGCGGATGTCATCCCCTTCGATGTCCTCGCCGTCCGAGAAGCCGAGCGTGCTCTCGTCGAAGCGGATCTTCGTGTACCCGACGCGGGCAGGCTCGGTGATGTTCTCGAACAGGATGTCGGCGGTGAGGCCGATGTAGTCCCGTGAGCCGCGCCGCGAATCGAGTCCGATGTCGCAGGTGCCATCCCACGATTCCGCGGACCGCGATGCCCAGCCGATCGTGTTGAGCCGCACGCGGATGTGGGCCCGGAGCACGTTCGAGCCCTCCTGCGGGAGCAGCTCGAGGCTCGCGATCTCGATGTGGATGCCGCAGTCGTCGTCTTCGCAGATCGTGATGCTTCCGATCACCGGCACGCTCTGCCGGATGGTGTTCACCCGGAAGTCGAGGCCCTCGGGCAGGAACGTGCTCACGATCGGGCTGATGTTGTCCTCGATGAAGCCGATCCCGCTCTCCGACAGGCGCACCTGGGCGGCGTTCGGGATGCGGTCGGCGAGCGGGAACGCGCCCGGGATGGGCGCCAGGCCGCAGCCGGCGCACCCGGAACAACCGCCGCCGTTGCAGGCGAAGATCGTGAGCAGGAGCATCGCCGCGAAGAGCGGCCGAACGAGCACGCCAAGGCGCTTCATGAACATCCTCCGGGCGCGCTGGGCCTGCGGTCGCCCCGCGGGATAGCGCACGAACAAGCTGGACCGTGCCTGCGATGCTACCCGGCGCGAGGAACGGGGATCAATAGCGCTGCGTGCGGAGGGTGCGCTCGTGGTCTCCGCTGGGGCGCTGGAGCGGCGCGCGCCGGTCTCGCGGGTGATCGGCACGGCGGCGACAGAACGAACACGGCCGCGACGGAACGAACACGGCCCGCCCGGGCGATGCCGGACGGGCCGCGTGCGGGTCGTGGCGCTCAGTTCGTGATCGACACGCCCTGGGCGGCGAAGCCGGCGACGAGATGCCACGCGTTGCACGCCGGCAACCCGGCGGTGGCATCGCCGAGGCGCGAGCAGACGTCGTCCTCGCAGTCGGCGTTCGCGGTGCAGCCCGCGGCGTCGCACAACGCGTCGGGCGGCGTGGCCCAGGCGCTCTGGGGCTGGTCGCAGTACATCGGGTTGCTGACGCTTCCGGCGACCGCGGCGCACACGGTGGTGTTCACCGGACCCGAGGAGATGACGCCGGTGCGCGCGGTCTCGACCTCGATGAAGGCATCGAGCAGCACGCCCGTCGCGAAGCGTCCGCGCGAGCTCGACCAGCCGACGCAGCTGCGCTCGGTGTTGAACGTGCCGTCGAGGATCTGCAGGTTGCGGAGCACGAGCTCGAGCTGGATCGCGGTCCCGTCCGTGTTCAGCACGGGCACCGTCAGCTCGCCGTCGTAGCGCTCGGACCGCACCGACTCGCCCGTGAGCGAGCCTGCGACCATCAGCGGACGGTACCGCTCCTGGTCGAGCGTCATGCCGCCGCCCGCGCCCGTCGGGAACGCGTAGGTCCCGTCGCCGTTCGACAGGCCGAAGCCGGTGACGATCGTGACCGGGCCGTCGGCGTCCGCGCCTTCGACCCGGAACAACCAGTTGAACGTCTCGCGGTCGAGGGCGTCGTTGAGGACGCCCAGCAGCAGCGTGGAGGTCAGCGGGGAGCCGGCGGGCTCGCGGATGTCCAGGTACCGGAGCCGCAGCTCCGGGTTCGCGAGGGTCGAGCCTTGCGACACCCGGTAACAGCACGGACCCGTCCCGGCCGTCCCGCCGTCCGGCGTCGGGCAGGTCACCATCGACGGGACGGCGCCCGCATCGGCGAGGGCCGGGGGCCCGTTGGGCGTGCACGAGGCCCCGGCGTCCATGCCCGGCGTCCCGGCGTCCGTCGGGGCGGGATCGCCGCCGCAGCCCACGGACGCGACGCCGAGCAGCGCCACACACGTCCACATGATTCGATTCTTCATCCCGATGACCTCCACCTCGGACCCTAGACCACGAAGCGCGGTTCAGGCCAGCGAACCGAGCTCGGCGGCCGTCGCGAAGTGCGCGAGGCGTCCGAACGCGGCGTAGCGGGCCTCGACCTCGGCGGGCTGCACGCGCACGAGGCGCTCGACCGAGAGCCCCTCGACGCAGAACGACGCCACGACCGAGCCGTGGATGACCGCGCGGCGGAGCGTCGCGCCGTCGATGCGATCCTGCTGCGCGAGGAACCCGAGCATGCCCCCGGCGAACGTGTCGCCGGCGCCCGTCGGGTCCTGCACGTCCTCGCACGGGTAGGCGGGGGCGCTGAACACCGAGCCGCCCTCGAAGAGCAACGCGCCGTACTCGCCGCGCTTGATGACCACGAGCGAGGGGCCCATCGCGAGCAGGGCGCGGGCCGCCTTCATGAGGTTGTGCACGCCGGCGAGCTGGCGCGCTTCCTCCTCGTTGATCACGAGCAGATCGATGCGCGCGAGCATGCGGGCGAGCTCGTTGGGAGCGCCCGTGATCCAGAAGTTCATCGTGTCGGCGATGACGAGCTTGGGCTTCTTGACCTGGTCGAGGACCTCGACCTGGAGGTCGGGGTGGATGTTGCCGAGCATCACGTACGGGGTGTCGCGGTGCTCGGCGGGGATCTTCGGGTGGAAGCTCGCGAACACGCCGAGCTCGGTCTTGAGCGACTCACGGCTCGTCAGGTCGGGGCTGTAACGTCCCTCCCAGAAGAAGGTCGGACCGTCGGCGACCTCGAGGCCGCGCAGGTCGACCCCGCGCTGCCGCAGGACCTGCACGCCGGCGTCGGGGAAGTCGTTGCCGACGACGCCCACGAGCTTGACGGGGGCGTAGAAGGACCCGGCGATCGACGCGAACGTCGCGGAGCCGCCCAGCACGCGGGTGTGGGTACCGAGATGGTTGTGGATCGTATCGGTCGCGACGGATCCCACCACGAGCATCGAAGACATGGAGACGGTTCCTCCCTGGGGACGGCCGCGCACGATCCCGCCGGGGCCCGCGCATCGGGACCAAGCGCATCGCCGCAGCCGACGACGTCAGCTGAATCGGCGCCCGAGCAAGGGCGCGAGCCTCTGTTTGGCCTCGACCGAGATGCGGTCGGGGGCGGTGATGATGGCGTGCTCGAGCGCGCGGTGCGCCGGGCTCTGTCGGGGATCGGGCAGGCGCGACGCCACCGCGCCGAGGATGGCCTGCGCTGTCCGCACGTTCTGGGCGAGCACCGCGAGGACCGCCGCGACGCTCACGGCTTCCTCGCCGCGGCGCCAGCAGTCGTAGTCCGTCGCGAGCGCGACGGTGGCATACGGGAGCTCGGCTTCCATCGCGAGGCGCGCCTCGGGGAGGTTCGTCATCCCGATCACGGTCGCGCCCCACGTCCGGTACAGGTCGCTCTCCGCGCGGGTGGAGAACTGCGGTCCCTCGATGCACACGTAGGTTCCGCCATCGTGGACCCGCACGCCGCACTCGAGCGCCGCCGCGTGGAGCGCCGCGCGGAGGGCGGCATCGACCGGATCGGCGAGGCCGACGTGCGCCACCACGCCGACGTCCTCGAAGAACGTGCTCGGCCGGGTCCGGGTGCGGTCGATGAACTGGTCGACGAGCACGACGTCGCCGGGATGCACGTGCTCCTGCATCGAGCCGACGGCGGAGATGCTGATGACCTGCTCGGCGCCGAGCATCTTCAGCGCCAGCAGGTTCGCCCGGTAATTGATCTCGTGGGGCGCGAGTCGGTGCCCGCGGCCATGGCGCGGGAGGAAGAGAAACCGGGTCTCGCCGAGCGTGCCGCCGACCAGCGTGTCCGACGGCATGCCGAACGTGGTCGTCACCTCGTGCTCGGTGCGGTCCCGCAGGCCTGCCATGTCGTAGAGGCCACTGCCTCCGATCACTCCGACGGTTCGCGTTGACATCGGCGGCGCCTCCCTGGGCCCAAGGGCGGCGGACGGTAGCACCGCGCGTGGACGCGGGCGAGCGTGGCGCGGCCGGGCCGGTTCGGGGCCCGTCCGAGGCGCGTCGGCCCCCGGGCGTCCCTGCGGGCCCCGGACACGTTGTGCCGAGGGACCGGCCCTCGTCCGAAGGTCTCGAAAACGCTCTGCCGAGGGTCCGACCCTTCTCGGAAGGTTTTGAAAACGCTCTGCCGAGGGTCCGACCCTTCCCGGATGGTTTTGAAAACGCTCTGCCGAGGGTCCGACCCTTCCCGGAAGGTTTTGAAGACGCTCCCAGGAGGGTTCGACTCTTCCTCGAGGATCTCGGCGCGGGGGGGCGTGCGCGGACCCATGCCGGCGCGAAGCCCGGGCGCGGCGGGCATCACGAGACGGGCGACGTGCTCGACGCGATCGGAGGGGAGCCCTCCGGGCGCGATCCGGACGGGTCGAGACGCTCTTCGGCCAGGCCCCACCGGACGCCGCCGCGCGAGAACTGCCATGACTCGACGCCGCTGCGTGCGGCGACGCGGGCGAGGATCATCGTGCCCGCGACGAGCATCGGGGCGCGCTCCGGCGGCAACCCGGGGAGGGCGAGCCGGTCGGCGAGGCTCGAGAAGGCCAGCCGACAGGCCAGGGCCGTGGACGCCGACGTCGGAACGACCAGGCCATGGATCTCCGCGGGCTCATGCCGTGGGCGTCCCAGCGCGAGCGCCGCCGCCGAGCACGCCGAGCCCGCGAGCGCCACGAGCGGGCCGCGCGGGGCGACGGGAGACGCGTCGAGCGCGGCGTCGATGTCGGCGATGAGCGCGCC
>CAIKNO010000663.1 GCA_903828805.1 uncultured Sandaracinus sp.
CCGCCGTCCGCCGAGCGCAGCAGGAGCAGTTCGGTCGGCACAAACCCCAGGTTCGCCGGGTTGGCGAGGCCGTCGTCCGGGTGTTCGGTCCGGTCCGCGCGGACGGGGCCGAGGATTGGCCCTTGGCCTCGTTCCGGAGCCGGCTGCCCCCGGAGGACACGGACTTCACGGAGGACGAGTGCCGGAGCGTGCTCGCCGAGGTCTACGCCGTGCGTCCGTTCGGCAGCTGGCTCGCGGAGGTCGATGCGGGTCGCGTGGGCTTCGACGCCGCGGGGCACGCAGCGTGCCTCGGGGCCCTCGAGGGGGCCTCCTGTGGTGCGGAGGTGCAGGCCGCGTTGACGGACGGGACGTGCTTCGCGTTCTCGCCGCCCGAAGGGGGCGAGGTCCAGCGTCGAATGTTCGCGCGGAATGGCGGCGTGGGCGCGCCGTGCCGGCCGATCGACGATGGGGTCGGCGCACGGCTCTACGGCAGCTGCGATCCCACCGCGGCGTTCTGCTGCTTTGCGAGGCCGGACGTGGGCTCGGAGTGCTGGCTCTCCCCGTCGCCGGACGCGGTGGGGACGTGCCGCGCGGTCGCCCCGACGGGCGGCATGTGCAACTTCATTCCGCGGGACTTCCAGCTCTGCGCGACGGGCTCGTCGTGTTCCCTCGCAGGCCGCTGCGAGGTCGAGCGCCTCGACCTGCCTCAGGTCGGAGTCGGTGCGCCCTGCTTCGAGGGCACGAACTTCACGGCGGATTGCGGCCCCGACGCGTTCTGCGACGCGCTCGGGAGCGGGGCGTGTGTGGCGCTGCGCGAGGTCGGCGAGGCGTGTGACGGCGCCGCCCTCTGCAGGTCGCGCCGGTGTCGCTGACGCCGCGCGGCGGGCGGGTCGAGGGGTCGAACGGCAGGAGGGTGACTTGATGCGCAGCTGGAGCGTGTGGGTGTTGGCGGTGTGTCTGGCGGGTTGCGATGCCGACGGCATGGCACGGCGCGAAGATGGCGGGCCCGGGGATTCGAGCGATGCCGCCGAGCCCGTCGATGCCGCGGCCGACGGTGACGGCGGGGGCGCCGATGCGGGCTCGAGCGACGATGCCGGGGGAGGGCCCGTGGGCGATGCCGGCACGGTGGACGCCGGCACGATGCCCAGCGAGGGCGACGCCGGGCCTCTCGACGGCGGCGCGGCGTCCGATGCCGGGCTGACACCGACGCTCCCGCCGACGTACGCGCAGGTGCGGACCTTCGCGGGCTCGGGCGCGCGCGGGAGCGTCGACGGGGCGGCTTCGGTCGCCACGTTCTCGGAGCCGACGGGCCTCGCGTTCACCGCGACGGGTGACCTGCTCGTGGTGGACCGCGGGTCCGGGCGCATCCGTTCGGTCTCTCCCGCGGGGGACGTGAGGACGTTGAGCCTTGCGGGCGAGTCGCTGCGCGGCCCGCATGGGATCGCGGTCGGAGGGGACGGAGCTGTCTACGTCTCGGACGCCGACGACCATTGCATCCGGCGCATCGACGGCGGGACCGTCCGCGTGTGGAGCGGCGTCTGCGGCACGCGGGGGTTCGCCGACGGGGACCGCACGTCGGCACGCTTCGATCGGCCCCGGCAGCTGGCCCTCGACGGGATGGGACGGCTCTGGGTGGCGGACGGAACCCAGGGATTGGTCCGGCGCATCGCGGCCGATGGCTCGGTCGTGACGGTGGCGGGCACCCCCGACGCGCTGACGTCCACGCTCTTTCTCGACGCGCCCTTGCCTGGCGCGCTCTACTTCCCGTGGGGCGTGGGCGTGGCCGCGGACGGCACGGTGCTGGTGGGCGGTCAGGACGCCTGCGTCCGAAGGGTCGCGGGCGGGCGGGTCGAGCGGCTCGCCGGTCAGTGCGGAAATTTCGGCAACACCGGGCTGGTGGACGGTGCCGGGCCGACGGCGCGCTTCGCGTGGGTCCGCGCGCTGCTCGTGGCGCCGTGGGGCACGCTCCTGGTCGCCGACGCGGCGAACCACGCGGTCCGGACGGTCGCGGCGGACGGGACGGTCGCGACGCTCACGGGCGGCGCGGCGGAGTTCGCGGACGGGCCGCTCGCCGTGGCGCGATTCCGCGAGCCGTCGGGGCTCGCGCTGGATGCCGCGGGAAGGCTCTACGTCGCGGACAGCCAGAACCAGCGGATTCGACGGATCGACTGAAGGGGGCACCGCGCCGATCGGCGGCGCCCGGTCCATCGCTCCACGCCGCGCCCTCATCCGGCGCGGCGTGCGTGCTCGCGGGAGAGCCGCTGCGCCGTCACGCGGCGTGCTTGCTCGCGGAAGATCCGCTGCGCCGTCACGCGGCGCGGCGTGCTTGCTCGTCCGAGATGAGCCGCGCGGCGAACGCGGTGAGCGCCAGGGCCACGCGCAGCGAGGCCTTGCCGTCTCCAAGAGGGCGCGGACCCTTGCGCAGCCGGGGGCTTCGCAGTTCGGCGCGTGCGCGGGCGAACGCCCGGACCAGATCGGTGCCGACGACCTCGCTCACCGAGGCGGTCAACGCCTCGACGAGTTCGGTGCGGGCGCGCGCCACCACGACCGGGGAGCCGAGCGCGACGCAGGTCTCCTCGGCGTCGGGGCAGTCGGTGACGACGATGCGCGCGTGGAGCAGCCAGCGGGCCCGTCCGGGCAGGTCGGCCGCCGGGCCCCAGGCGAGGGTGCCGTCCGAGTCGAACGTGCCGGTGCGCTCGGGCGTCAGCAGCAGGACCTCGCTCCGGGTGTCGAGGGCCATCTGCCGGGCCTCGTCGATCCAGCGGGGCAGCCCCCCGATGGGCGACTCGTCGGCGAGCACGGTGACGACGCGGGTCTTCGGCGAGGCCTCGGGGTCGGCCGTCGCCGCGAGCGGCTCGAGGGCCTCCACGATCGGGTTGCCGGTGACGGCGATGCTCGCTCCGTCGACGCCCTCGGCCAGGAGCCGGGCGCGGCCGATGTCGGTGGCGGGGAAGTGGAGGGAAGCGAGGGCCGTGATGGCGCGCCGCCGTCGTTCGAGCGGTCCGGTCGTGGTGCGCGCGTCGCTGCGCAGCCCGGCCCCCACGTGGGCCAGCTCGATCTGCCGCTGCAGGCAGGCGAGGGCGGTCGCCAGCACGAGGTCGGTGTCTCCCCCGACCAGCACCACGTGGGGCTTCCTGCCGGGCGTGCGGTCCATCGCCGCCCCCACGCGCGCCGTCGCGTCACCGTCCGCGCCGAGGGCGAGCCACACGTCGATCCGCGTCCCCACCGCGTCCGCCTCGGCGCTGAGCTGCGCGCCGAGGGCCGGGGCGACGACCTCCACCTCGAAGTGATCGGGCATCCCGCGCAGCACGGCGACCACGGGGGCCATGCGCAAGAGCTCGGGGGTCGAGCCCAGGACCACGAGCACGCGGACCTTTGGAGGCTTGTTCGGCGTGGGTCGGTTTCGCGTTCGCATCGGAAATATCCGTCAGCACGGGGCGTGCCGAGCGGAGAATCCATGAACCGGATCGCCCTTGCAAGTTTCTTGACGCACGAATTTCCTTTGTATCTTCGGCGATCCGCGCTGGCGACGCGGCGTTCGGGGGCGCCTGACCGTCAGCGCGCGTGACACCAGCGTCATCCGGCTGGCACCCTCGGAGACCATGGTGAACTGGACAGGAGTGGCCGCCGGGGGGGTGGCGGAGCTCCGGGCGACGTGGCTCGCGACCCTCGGCACGCAGGTGCCGCCGGGGCACTTCGAGGGCGTGGCGGTGCGGTGGGACGCCGTCCTGCATGCGCACGCCGCGCTGCTCGAGGAGCCGCTGCCGAAGGCCGCACGGGCGGTGTCGTTCGAGGTCGACGACCTCGGTCTCGTGCTCTTGCGGGGCGCGGACGGATCGGCCCTCCGCGCCGGGCTGCGACCGCGGATCGAGGACCCGCTCGCCTCGACGACGTCGTCGGCCATGCGCGCGTTCGCCGAGGCCGCGCACGACATCGGGGGCCCGTTGACGAGCCTCATCGCGTCGCTCGACCAGGTGCTCGACGAGGACCCGGGAGCTTCGGTCTCGGCCGCGGCGCGCGAGGGACTCGAGGACGCCCGGCGGTCGCTCTTCAAGCTCGTCGATGGGGTGCGCCGTCGCCGCGAAGCGCTCGACGTGTTCGCGGTCCCCGGGGACCGTGACGGAGACCAGGACGTGGTCGCGGACGTCGCGCATGCGCTGCGCGACGAGAGCCGTCGCCTTCAGGTCGAGGTCGTCGTGCACGGGTCGGAGCGCCTTGCGTTCGCGATGGGCGGGGGCGTGCTGCACGCGTGCGTGATGGGCCTCGCGCTGAACGGGCTCGAGGTGGCACGGGTCCGGCGTGGGCCGGTGTCGCTGCGGGTGGTCCGTGACCCCGAGCCCGGGTGGGCGCGGATCGAGGTCGAGGACGGCGGCGCGGGCATGGACGCGGAGGCGCTGGCCCGGGCGGGCGACGTGGGCCACACGACGCGCCGGACCGGCGTGGGGATCGGCCTGTCGGCCATCCGGTGGGCCATGCGCCCGGTCGGCGGCGCGCTGTGCCTCGACTCGAGCCCGGGGCAGGGCACCCGTGCGACGCTGAGGCTCCCGATCCGCTGAGGCGCGGGCGCGGCGACCGTCCCGCCGAGGCGTGCGCGTGTCACGCGCCGAGGGCGGGGCGACGCCTCACTCGGGAGGGGTCGTCCCGACGAGGCCCGGGCCCACCTCGGTCGGCAGTCCGACCGAAGACCGCGCGCGCTCTTCGCCGGGGTCGTGCAGATCCCAGTACGGCAAGCGTGCGGTCTCGACGAGCGTCAGCACGTCCCCGTCGGAGCTGTGCCAGCCGAGCAAGCGGTGGGCGCCGCCGGCCTCCACTTCGTAGACGCGCTCGTGGTCACCGGCCCGGAGCGTGAAGAGCACGCGGTCGCCCTCGGTGCGGCGGGTGATGGTGGCCTCCACGGGCTGGAGCTCCGTGTGGTCGCGGCGGGTGCGCCACAGACCGGGCACGATGTGCCCGCGCCAGTCGCCGCCCGCGGCGAAAGGACCATCGAGCTCCCGCAGCTGGATGGGAAGCGCGTCCTCGTAGAGCGCGCCTTCGGGCACCGCGACGCGGGCATCGCGGTCTCCCTCCCCCGCGAAATACGACATCACGCGCGACGTGAACTGACCGGACGAGGGCCAGAGGCCGGCCCAGACGTGGCCGCACCATTCCTGGGCGCCGAGCGTGATCTTCGCGGGCGCGAACCGCTCGCCGAAGTAGCCGTCGACGGGGGAGAACACGCTCGTCATCACGGTGTACGGGTAGATCCCCGTCTGGAAGCGCAGCACCGAGTTCAGCTTCAGCGTCTGCACCCGGTGCGCTGCGGGGACGTCGTCGTCCTTGATCCAGGTGCGGCGGTCGAGGGGCTCGGTCACGTAGATGAGCACCCACTCGGCGGGCCGGGCCGCGCCGTAGCGCATCACGGTGCCTCGATACGAGGAGACCTCCGCGAGCCCGTCGCCCCAGCCCGCCCAGAACGCGCGCGAGGCCGTCGTCTGCGGCCTCGCGGGCCACGAAGGGCGGGCGGCGTCGGCGCCGCACGACGTGACGAGCAGCGCGAGAGACAGGGCCCAGAACGAACGGCGGGTGCGGCGCATCGCCGGAGTGTGGGCACGGTCGAGCGCGGGCGGAAGAGGGCCTTCGTCTCCGCGCTCAGGGGCGGAGGCGCGGGAGATCGGCGTCTCGCCACGGCGGAGGGCACACGAGCTCCACCGCCTCCGACGTGTGGGGGTCGGCGAAGCGCATCGCGCGCGCATGCAGCAGCGGGCGATGGATCCCCTGGGCCCGGACGCCGTATTTCGGGTCGCCGACGATCGGCAGACCGACGTGCGCGAGATGAACCCGCAGCTGGTGTGAACGACCCGTGATCGGCCAGGCCGCCAGGAGCGCGCAGCGGCCGAGGGGCGCGCTGAAGGTGCGCATCACGCGGGCCTCGGTGTGGGCCGCCCGGGCGAAGGTGGCCCCGGCCGTGGCGACCCGGACCTCGTTCGTCCGCGCGTCCTTGAGCAAGGGCGCCTGCACCGTGAACGCATCGTCCGCGGGGCGGCCTCGGACGACCGCCGCGTACTCGCGCTCGACCTCGCCGCGTCCCAGGGCGTGGTGAAGGCGCGCGCCGTGCGCGGGTCGAGCGCGAGCAGCACGAGTCCCGACACGTTTCGATCGATCCGGTGCAGCACGCCGATGCCCC
>CAIKNO010000664.1 GCA_903828805.1 uncultured Sandaracinus sp.
CGGTGCTCGTCGTCGACGACGACGAGGTGTTCCGTGGTCGCTTCGCCCGCGCGCTCTCGGCCCGGGGGCTCGAGGTGCGGCAGGCCTCGACGGTGGACGAAGCGACCGCGCTCGCGCACACGGAGAGCCCCGAGCTCGCGGTGGTCGACCTGAAGATGCCCGGGGGCTCGGGCCTCGACCTGGTCCGCACGCTCCTCCGTCTCGACCCCCACACCCGGGTGGTCGTGTTGACGGGATACGGAAGCGTCGCGACGGCGGTGGAGGCGATGCGTTTCGGCGCGGTGCACTACCTCGCCAAGCCCGCGGACGCCGACGAGGTGCTCGCGGCCTTCCAGCGGCCGAAGGCGGGCGGGCCCGACGCGGGCGAGGACGAGAACGGGACGCCGACGGCCAAGGCGAGCGTGCCGAGCCTCGCCCGGGTCGAGTGGGAACACATCCAGCGGGTGATGACCGACTGCGGCGACAACGTGACGCAGGCCGCGCGCTTGCTCGGACTGCATCGCCGCTCGTTGCAGCGGAAGCTGTCGAAATATCCCGTCGCCCGCTGAACTGGGCGCTCCGTGGACGCGTCGTCAGGGCTCCCAGTCGAGCGCGAGGTCGACCGCCGGGGCCGAGTGCGTGAGCGCGCCCGACGAGATCACGTCGACCCCGGCCGCGGCGATGACGCCGATGCGCTCGAGCGTCACGCCGCCGCTCACCTCGATGAGGGCGCGGCCCGCGACGAGGCGGACGGCCTCGGCGAGCGCCGCGTCGTCGAAGTTGTCGAGCAGCACCACGTCGGCCCCGGCGGTCAGCGCCTCGCCAAGCTGCGCGAGCGAGTCGACCTCGCACTCGACGCGCGACGTGTGGGGCGCGTGGGCTCGCGCCCGCGCGATGGCGATCGAGACCCCGCCGCAGGCGGCGATGTGGTTGTCCTTGATGAGGACCGCGCTCGAGAGGTCGTCGCGGTGGTTGTGCGCCCCGCCGCACCGCACGGCATACCGCTCCAGGGCGCGCAGTCCCGGCGTGGTCTTGCGGGTGTCGGCGATGCGGGTCCGGCTGCCCGGGGGCAGGGCCTCGACGTAGGCGCGCGCCTTCGTCGCGACGCCGCTCATCCGCTGCACGAAGTTGAGCGCCACGCGCTCGCCTTGGAGGATCGACGCCGAGGGCCCGCTGACCCGGGCCGCGACCGTGCCGCGGGCGAGGCGCTGACCGTCCGAGGCGAGCGGCTCCACGCGGAGTCGGACGTCGACGGCGGCGAAGGCGGCCTCGAACACGGAGAGGCCGCTCAGCACGAGCGGCTGGCGCGCGACGAGCACTGCGCGGCCCTGAAGCTGCGGGGGGACGCACGCCTGGGTCGTCACGTCTCCCCGGCCGAGGTCTTCCTCGAGGGCGGCCTCCACCAGCCGGCGAACGAGGAAGGCAGGGGGCGGGCTCGGGATCGTGTCGGTGGGGGTCATCGCCAGCTCTCGATGGGCCAACCGCGCCGTCGCGCCACCCGGCGCAGGCGCAGGTCGGGGTTGATCACGCGGGGCTCGCCGACACGCTCGAGCATCGGGAGGTCGCTCACGCTGTCGGTGTAGAACGCGCTCGCGGAAAGATCCACGCCGTGGTCGCGGGCCCACGCCGAGGCATGCACGACCTTGCCCGCGCCGAAGCAGAGCGGTGCCTCCATCGCGCCGGTGAACCGGCCTTCGACGACCTGCAACCGGCTCGACAGGACGTGCTCGATGCCGAGCTCGTCGGCGAGCGGGGCCGCGGTGTAGGGCGAGCTGCCGGTCAGGATCACCGGCACGAGCCCCTCGCTCCGCCTCGCCTCGACCGCGCGACGGGCGAAGTCGGTGAGGTGCATCCGCACGCGCTGCGCGTACATCGCCCGGCATTCGTCGGCGAAGGCGTGCTCGGGCACGCCGGTCAGGGCGGTCGCGGCGTAGGCGCTGACCGCCGCGGCGTCGACCGTGCCTGCGGCGTATTGCAGGGACCACCATGCGACCTTCGCGACGTCGAGCAGGCTCGAGGCCCCGCGCTCGTAGCGCCACCGCGCGAAGACCCGGCCGGTGTTCACCCGGACGAGGGTGTGGTCCATGTCGAAGAACGCCGCGCGAA
>CAIKNO010000665.1 GCA_903828805.1 uncultured Sandaracinus sp.
ATCGACGCGGGGTCGGACGACTACGGCCCATTCGTGGACACGCCGGCGCTCATCGACCTGGGGTTTGGCCTGTTCGACGACTCGTTCATGATCGAGACCCACGCCGGATACAACGCCGAGATGTGGACGTTCTTCGACCACGCGACGCGCGTCTTGCGAGCGCCCGCCGGGGGCGAGCTGAGCTACGCGTCGGACTTCGACCAGCAGCACGCCCTCGACGTCGACGGCATCTACGGTCGTACGTACGAGGAACTGAGCGCGCAGTACGGCATCAGCTACATGGTCGGCAACGACCAGCCCGACCACCAATCGGCCGACCGCATCCGCGCCGCCGGTCTGGCCAACGGCTACCGCTTCCGCGTGACGCGCTTCGCCACCAACGCCACGCGCAGCGAGGTCGCGGTGCAGAACACCGGCATCGCGCCGATCTACTACGACGCTTTCGTCGCCATCGACGGCGTGCGGTCGACGACCTCGCTGCGCGGACTCGCGCCCGGCGCGACCGTCACCTGCGACGTGCCACGTGGCGGTGACGGCGCAACGCTCACCATCGACAGCGATCGCCTGGTGCCAGGCCAGGTCATCGGCTTCGACGCCGACCTCTAGAACGTCCGTTGGGTCCTGCTCGATCTGACTCCCGTGGGGTCCCATGGACCGGTGCATCGAAGTGATCGGCGGAGACATCGACGACCCCACCCCCGTGGGCGCATGGGCCGCCGACCGACGCCGAATCCGCCCAGGAGGGACGGCGACGAGGACGAGGCGGCCCTCGCACGTGGGACCGCCGAGGACGTCGAGGCCGAAGCTGTGTTTCAGCCGCGTGGCCCAGCTCGCGTCTTCTTCGCGGGGGGCATCGCGCTCGGGCTCGGGAACGATCGACTTGCGGCCCTTGGCGTGGGCGGCGAGGACGCCGAAATAGAGCGCGGTGTTCTTGCGCGGACGCGGCAAGAGCGAGAGCGAAGGGGGCGCCAGGGCGAGGCGGGTCAGGGGACCCGCAGGAACGCGAGGATTCCGTCCTCCGAAGCCGGCGTCGCGCGCAAGAGCCCGCGCAGCGCGGCGGTCGGGATCGGGGCGCCGCTCGCGGTGGTTCCGTCCGCGTCGACCGCGCTAAAGCCGACGGTGTAGAGGCCGCCCTCCGCGGGCAGCGCGAGCCGGAGGGTGGTGTTCCCGCCGCCCTCGCCGCGGGTCGTGTCCCACACCCCCGTCAGCAGCGACGAATAGACGACCGAGCCGAGATCCGCGCTGTAGACGCGGACGAAGTCGTTCCACGAGCCGACGCCACCGCCGACGTCGGGCATCCGCTGGAATCCGTCGCGCGTCGTGATCGTGCGGCGCCCGGTGCAGGCCACGTAGACGCGGCCCGCCCCGTCGACGGCGACGTCGCTCCGGCAGCGCGTCGTGTTGAGGTTCGGCCAGCCTGCGTTCGGGTTGGGCTGTCCCTCGAGGGTCGGCGTCTCGGCGCCGAAGGGCGCCACACCGCCGCTGAGCGCCTCGGAGAGCTCGGCCACCCACGTTGCCGCACGGAGCACGCCGTCGGCCGCGCCGAAGCGGCCGAGCCACGAGATGTGGATGTTCCCCTCGGTGCCGGTGAAGCTGGCCTGGAAGCCACGTTGGGTCGGCGCCGCGGCGACCTCGTTGCCGTTCCAGAAGTGAACCGTGTTGTTGCCGTGCGCGCGGGCGAGGACGACGACGGTGTCGCTCGCGGGGTCGAACGCGAGGCCGTCGACGTACTGATCGGGGGTGGAGACGCCCGTCTCGGGGTAGAGCCGCGACCACCAGAGCAGCCGGCCCTCCGCGTCCATCGCGACGACCGCGGGCTCGAAGTCCGGGCCCCCGTCGGGCAACACCGACTGGGTGCTGTAGCCGAAGAACATCCGGCCGGTGCGGCGATCGACGACGACACCGCCGAGGCGCTGGGTGGGTTTGTCGCTGGTTCGGTAGCCGGTGTGCCCCGGACCACCCGCGCATCGAGCGCCTCCGTCGAGGCATGGGCCGCTGAAGTAGAGGTCGTCAGGCCAGCGACCGGGCCGATCCGTGCGCCCGTTGCCGTCCGGGCCGACGACGGCGAAGTCGGCGTCCGAGTGAGAGCGCAGGCTCCCGCCGCGGCCCGCCTTGAGCACGACGCCGCTGCGGAGCACGGGCTCGGGGGCGCTCGACGCGGCGAGGTGTCGCAGCTCCCCGCCCGCGGTCCAGTGCACCGGCCAGTGCTCGACGACGGCGTCGGTGCCGTCGGCCGCGAAGGCGCCGATCTGCGCCCAGTCGTAGTCGTACTCGGCGCCCG